>JAABSR010000075.1 GCA_011390245.1 Campylobacterales bacterium | reverse complement strand
TGCTAGAGGAAAAGAGCAAAAACAAGCAAAAGCCTCTATGATCTTTGTAGGCAATATCGATGGTAGTATTCCAAACATCGTAAAAACATCTCATCTACTAAGTCCATTTCCAAAAGAGATGGTAGATACCGCATTTTTTGATAGATTTCACCACTATTTGCCCGGATGGGAAGTGCCAAAGATGCGTCCAGAGTTTTTTACCAATGAGTATGGATTTATCACGGATTTTATGGCGGAGTGGATGCGAGAGCTACAAAAATACAACTTCTCAAATGCTATAGATAAATATTTTAAGCTCGGTCGAGACCTCAATCAAAGAGATTCAAAAGCGGTCAAAAAAACAGTAAGTGGGCTTTTGAAGTTGCTCTATCCCGATGAGAGCTACACAAAAGAGAGTGTACGAGAGGTGCTAGAGTATGCACTAGTGGGGAGAAGGAGAATCAAAGAGCAACTCAAGAAAATAGGCGGGATGGAGTTTTATGATGTGAACTTCTCCTATATCGACCTAGAGAGCAGTGATGAGATACGAGTAGGAGTACCGGAGAGCGGAGGAGCGAAAATTATCCCTGAGGGAGCACTACCAAATGGATCACTTTTTACAGTTGCTAGCAATAATGAGACAGGACACAAGGGACTATTTCGGCTTGATGTCTCTATGATGGCAGGAGGCGGGAAGATAACAACTACTGGCTTTAGTAGTGGAAGTGATATAAAAGATGAGATAAAAGAATCGATAAACTACACGCAAGCAAACATCCACAGAGTTAGCCAGAGCGTGAAATTTAAAGAGAGCGACTATCTTATACGACTTACCGATCTCAATGGCATAGGAAAATCAAAAGGGGTGGAGCTCTCTATGTTTATCGCTCTTTGTAGTGCAGCACTAGAGCGACCGCTACTTTCACAAATGGTGGTGCTTGGAAGTATGAGCGTAGGTGGTGTGATAAATGGCACAGAATCCCTAGCAGATAGTTTGCAAGTAGCAAGTGAAAGCGGTGCAAAGAAGATACTACTTCCAGTAGTTGATCTTGCACAGATGGCAAAAGTGCCAAGTGAGCTTATGAGTAAATTTCAGCTTATTATCTACTCTGAACCCGTAGAGGCGGTGTTTAAGGCATTGGGGGTTGAGTGAAATCTGTTCAGTACCACTCCCAAACTAAGGTTTTGGGTTCACCAAGTTGCTAGATATAGATTTTAATGTAGAAATTGTAACTATATTTTTGACTAAACACTATCTAGATTTGTGCTAGATAGTGTAGAGGTCTAAGTTAGCTAAAAATATTTTCAGTAATACCTTCAAACCAAGCATGTGTTGCTCTTGCAGTCTCTTTGTTGGCATCTTGAAATAGCTCTACTTTTGTCTTCATGCTACCATCTTCTACATAGGCTTCATGAGTTACAGCTATTGCTTTTTCTGAGCTAACCATAGAGTAGCAAACATTTGAAGGGTATTTTGCCTCTATCTTTTTACCTTTGATTCTTGCAGCAATTTGCTCTCCTAGAATAGTAGAGCATGAGTGAGCCATCTGTGCACTTTTTGGGAATGGATACTCGCCTAAAACATCACCTACAAGATATATATCTTTATCATTTAGTGATTGGAAAGTTGGAGATTTTGCCCTACCCCATCCATCTTCTGTAGTCTCAAGTCCGCTCTCCTGAAGAAGTCTTGTTGCTCTGTTTGAAGGAATAATATTGGCATCATCAAACTTCAACTCTTTTTTTACAAACTTTTTGGATTTTTCATCAAAGATATCATATTTTATGATTTTATTCACCACATCTACACCCTCAATACTACTCATAGGCATATACTCTATATAGTCACTATATAGGTCATTAAATGCACTCAAAAATCCTTTTGATTTTGTAGTTGGCTTCTCTCTTGGATCTATTAGCTTTATTTTTGCATCTATCTTTTTGGACTTAAAATATTCAGCCACCATACATGCTCTCTCATAAGGAGCTGGTGGGCATCTGTATGAACCTTTTGGTACAGTTATGACAAATACTCCACCTTTAAATTTCTCTATCTTTTTCTTGAGAGTTAGCTGCTCATATCCTCCACTATAACTTGGTGGGTAGCTTTTATAACATCTCTTTGCCTCATCTCTATCTAAGCCAAAAGTTGAGTAATCATACTCAATCCCTGTAGCAACTACCAAAAGTGAATACTCAAAATCTCCCTTTGCAGAAGAGACAATTTTTCTTTTTCTATCTATAGAACTCACATTAGCTTCTACTATCTCATATCCATATTTTGAAGCAGGGTCAAGAGGAGAAAATAGTAACTTCTCATAACTTACACCCTTCACTCCTCCTAGCCAAAGATTGCTATATGGGCATGAAGCAAATATGTTTTTTGGTTCAAAAACTAAAATCTCACTCTTTTTATCGTGCAATCTAATATTTTTAGCAACACTCAATCCAGCAAAACCACCTCCGATAATAACTACTCTAGTTTTACCATTTAATCTATCTACTTTTTGAGTACCACCATCTTCTATATCACTATGAGTGTTTGCGTATGCTCCGCTTACTGCAACTGTTGTTGATAATATACCTAGTTTTAATACTTCTCTTCTATTCACTTCTGCAACCTCCTTTATTTTTTAAAAGAGTACCATCTTTTTATTTTAAAGTCAAGTAAACTTGTCAAGATACTTGACATTATATTTTAAAAATGCTAATATTCTCAAAATATTTAAAAATAGAGTGAAAAAAAATGGAAGATTCTAAAAAAAGAAGCGTAGTAAAAGCTATATCATGGAGAACAACTGGGACAATTGATACGATGATTATTAGCTTATTAGTTACTGGAAGTCTAACGGCTGCCCTTAGCATAGGTGTGTTAGAATTGATAACTAAAACTATCCTCTACTACTACCACGAAAGAGCGTGGAATAAAATTAAATATGGAAAAATAGATAAAAGTCTGGAGTATCAAATATGAGTGAAAATTACAATAATATGATAAAAGATTGTGTTCATATTTTGCAAAAAGAGATAAAAGAAAAAAATCTAAAATGCACTATCGCCTTTTCTCACCAAAATGAGGATGCTATAAATATTGCTTTGGCTAAAAAAGCTGGTATAGATTTTGATGTTTTTACACTAAACACTGAGAAACTCTTTGAAGAATCGCTCCTTTATCAAAAGGAGATTGAGAAGTTTTTTGATCTAAAAATCAAAGAACTCAAAGCTACAAAAGAGCAGATAGAAAAGCTAGAATCAAAACTAGGTGAAGATGGTATAAGTAGCATATATAGCTCCATAGAACTAAGAAAAGAGTGTTGCAGGGTTAGAAAGCTTCTACCTCTAAAAGAGGCACTTAGTGGTTATGAAGCGTGGATAAGTGGAATAAGATCAGCTCAATCCATAACAAGAAGTGAAACAAAAATAGTAGATTATGATGATGGATTTAATATTTTAAAGATAAATCCTTTGGCAAATTTTGACGACGAAGATGTGAAAAGATTTATAAAAGAGGAAGACATCCCACAAAATAGCCTCTACGCAAAAGGCTTTTTGAGTATTGGCTGCAAGCCGTGCACTAGAGCTGTCTCTAAGGGCGAAGATGCAAGAAGTGGCAGATGGTGGTGGGAAAATCCAGAACACAAGGAGTGTGGTTTGCATATCAAAAAAGATAATAGATCAAAACCCAATCATCTAAAAGCACTAGAAGATGAATCTATTTTTATCCTAAGAGAGGTTGTTGCAAATTTTAGCAACCCTGTGATGATGTATAGTATTGGAAAAGATAGCTCAGTGATGCTCCATCTTGCCCAAAAGGCGTTTTTTCCTTCTAAAATCCCTTTTCCGCTACTCCATGTTGATACAACTTGGAAGTTTAAAGAGATGGTAGAGTTTCGCGATAGGATGGCAAGAGAAATAGGATTTGATCTAATAGTTCATATCAACGAAGATGGCAAAAAAATGGAGATGAGTCCTTTCACTCATGGTAGCAAGGTTCACACTGATGTGATGAAAACTGAGGCACTAAAGCAGGCACTTAATAGACACAACTTTGATGCAATAATTGGTGGAGCAAGAAGAGATGAGGAGAAGAGTAGAGCAAAAGAGCGAATCTTTTCATTTCGCGACAAAAACCATAGATGGGATCCAAAAAATCAACGCCCAGAGCTTTGGAATATATTTAACACTAACATTCACAAAGGTGAAAGTGTGCGAGTATTTCCTATCTCAAATTGGACTGAGAGTGATATTTGGCAGTATATAGAGAGTGAAAACATCCCTATAGTTCCACTCTACTTTGCAAAACCTAGAAAGGTAGTCAAGTTTGAAGGAATTGATATTTTAGTAGATGATGATAGAGTGCCAAAAGAGCTACAAAATAGTGCTGTTGTAAAAAATGTTCGCTTTAGAACACTTGGTTGTTATCCACTCACAGGTGCGATGGAATCAAATGCAGATACGCTTGAGAAGATAGTAGAAGAGACTATTTGTTCAAGAACAAGCGAAAGAGATGGAAGAGCAATAGATAAAGATCAAGATGGATCGATGGAGAAGAAAAAAATTGAGGGGTATTTTTGATGAATAATTCAAATGAAACTTTACTAAGATTTATCACATGTGGAAGTGTAGATGATGGCAAAAGTACACTTATTGGAAGAATCCTATTTGATACAAAAACACTCTTTGAAGACAAACTAAACTCTTTAGAAAATGAGAGCAAAAAATATGGAACCACTGGTGAAAATCTTGATCTTGCACTATTGGTAGATGGATTACAAAGCGAGAGAGAACAAGGAATCACCATAGATGTAGCATATCTCTTTTTTAATTCCAAAAGAAGAAAATATATCATCGCTGATACTCCAGGACATGAGCAATACACTAGAAATATGGCAACAGGTGCTAGCAGTGCTGATGTTGCGATAATCTTAATTGATGCTAGAAAAGGTGTTCTCTCCCAAACAAAAAGACATGCCTATATTTGCAACTTACTTGGCGTAAAGCATGTAATTGTTGCAATAAACAAGATGGATATAGTCGATTTTTCACAAGCAGTATTTGAAAAAATAAAGAGTGATTTTGACAATGAGATAAGCTTAAAGCTTGACTTTAAAGATCTAAAGTTTATCCCTATTAGCGCACTAAATGGTGATAATGTTGTAGATAGAAGTCTAAATACTTCATGGTATTTTGGAGATACTTTGCTAGATATGTTAGATAGCATAGAGCTTAAAAGTGACTATGATAAGAGATTTAGATTTAGTGTGCAGTATGTTAATAGACCAAATCTTAACTTTAGAGGCTTTTGTGGCACGATAAGCGGTGGAGAGATAAAAGCAGGAGAATCTATCATAGTCTTACCAAGTGGCAAAAAGAGTACTATAAAGGAGATAATCCCACCACAAGCGGCAAAAAATCCTATAGATTTCCAAGATAAGACTTTTGGTGTAAATGACTCTATAACTATCACAACTGTTGATGAGGTAGATATCTCAAGAGGTGATATGATAGTCAAAGAGGATGAGTTGCCACATATTGATGAGTGCTTGAAGGCTAAGATTATCTGGATGAGTGAAGAGAGGATGCAAGTGAATAAAAAGTATCTCTTCAAACTAGGCATGCAAACAACAAGTGGTATTTTTCAAAAAATAGAGCATAAAATAGATGTAAATAACTATAAAGAGATGGAGAGTAGTGAGCTTGAGCTAAATGATATAGCACTTTGTGATATCGCTTTTGATAAAAAGATCATATTTGATCTATACAGAGAAAATAGATTTAGTGGCTCTTTTATTGTGATAGATAAAATCACAAACAACACATTGGGGGCTGGTATGATTGAGGGGCTTTCACATAAGATTGGCAAAAAAAGTGAGTTTAGTGAGTTTGAGGTAGAGCTAAATGCTCTTATTAGGAGACATTTTCCGCATTGGGAATCCAAAGTAATAAGCTAAAGAACAATAAACTAGGAGAATAAAAAAATGAATATTAAAATAAATGGTGAAAATAGAGAAATAGAGAAAGAGATAACAATCACGGAGCTTTTGGTGTTAGAGAAGGTTAAAATGCCAGAGACTGTATCAGTTCAGGTAAATGATGAGTTTATAGATCAAGATAGTTATGAGAACACAAAGATAAAAGATGGTGATGATATCAACTTTTTATACTTCATGGGAGGCGGAGCGTGAGAGATTTTAGCGATGAGGAGCTAGAGCGATACTCTAGGCATATTATCTTAGAAGATGTAGGGATTGAAGGGCAAGATAAGATTATGGATTCTAAGATTCTTATCATTGGAGCAGGAGGTCTAGGCTCTCCAGTAGCACTCTATCTAGCAGCTGCTGGAGTTGGAGAAATAGGCATAGTAGATGGCGATGTGGTCGATCTTAGCAATCTCCAAAGGCAGGTAATTCATGCAACAAAAGATATAGGTGTACCAAAATGCGAATCAGCTCGTGCAAAGATGATAGCTATAAATCCGCATATAAAGGTAAATACCTACAAAAAATTTGTCGATGCCTCAAATCTTTTGGAGCTAGTGAGCGGATATGATTTTATTATCGATGGGACAGATAATTTTAGTGCAAAGTTTTTGATAAATGATGCATGTGTTCTAGCAAATAAGCCCTACTCTCATGGTGGAATCTTAAGATTTGGTGGGCAGACTATGACTATCAAACCAAATGAGAGTGCATGTTATGCATGTGTATTTGATAGACCCCCACCAAAAGATGCAGTGCCAACATGCTCAAGTGCTGGAATCTTAGGTGCGATTGCTGGGATGCTTGGCACTATTCAAGCTACAGAAGCACTCAAATACATCGTAGGTGCAGGGCAACCACTTTATAATTCCTTGCTTAGTTTTGATGCAAAAACGATGAACTTTAGGAAAATAAATTTTAAAAAGAATCCAAAATGCAGAGTGTGTGGCGGTGAAGGAATCAAAGAGCTAAAAGATTATGAAGCTGTGGTTTGTGAGAGCAAGATATGATAAAAATCCCTAAAAGCGTGTATAAAGAGCTAGAAGAGCACTCTTTAGAATCAAATCCGATCGAAGCGTGCGGATATTTAGCAGGTGAAGTTGGAGAGGTGAAATATGCCATAAAAATGACAAATGTTGATAATTCACCTGAGCACTTTAGCTTTGATCCAAAAGAGCAGTTTGAGGCTTTCAAAAAAGTACAAAAAGAGGGATTGCGTTTAATAGGTGTCTATCACTCACATCCAAGCACTCCTTCTCGCCCTTCAAAAGAGGATATAAAACTAGCTTATGATGCTTCTATGAGCTATATAATCATCTCTCTTTGTGAAGAAAAACCAGTGATTAATTCCTTTAAAATAGTTGATGGAATCGTTACAAAAGAGGATATGGAGGTGTGTGATGGGTAGTGTGCCAAAAAGTGTATTGGAGGATTTTGAGCTATTTAAAAAGCAACATAGTGATTTCTTGAGTGGGAAATTGGACGCATTAGCTTTCAAAACTATTCGTGTTCCTTTTGGGATTTATGAACAAAGAGAGAGTGACACTTTTATGTGTCGCATCAAACTCCCAGGAGGCAAAATCACACCTAAACAACTCTCAAAAATAGCTGACCTTGCAAGCAAGTACGCCAACAAACATATTCACATCACCACAAGAGGCGGTGCACAGCTCCACTATGTAAAGCTAGCTCAAATACTAGAGATTATAGAAGAGCTTCATAGTGTAGGCTTGAGTGGAAGAGGTGGTGGCGGAAATACCGTAAGAAATATAAGCGGAGATCCACTTGCTGGTGTGGCAATTGATGAAGTGTTTGATGTCACTCCCTATGTGGTGGCGATGAATGAGAAGATGTTGGAGCAAAAAGATTCGTACGCATTGCCTAGAAAATACAAAATCGCTTTTAGTGGGTCAAGTGAGGATAGAGGATATGCGAGTATAAGTGATGTGGGATTTATCGCAAAAATAAAAGAGGGCAAAAGAGGTTTTTCACTTTTTGTAGCAGGAGGACTTGGGGCGAAATATAGACTAAGTACGAAGATTTCAGACTTTATCCCAGAAGATGATATTTTCCCCTACGCGCAAGGAATCAAGAGGATTTTTGATAAACACGGCAATAGAAGAAATAAACACGCCGCACGATTGAGATTTTTGATCGAAGAGTTGGGCGAGGATAAGTTTAGAGAGCTACTTGCGATTGAAATAAAAGAGGTCAAAAAAGAGGGTGACTATAAACTCAAACTTGAAGATTCTAAAGAGGTGGCAAAAACTATCCAGAGTGAAAATATAGAGCTAGATTCTAAGCAACAACTATGGTGGGATAGATACGCAACCGCCCAAAAACAAGAGGGGCTTTTTGGGTGTAAGATTCCTATAAATCTTGGGGATTTGGACTACTCTTTGGCAAAAAAACTAGCTGCCTCGCTAGAGGAGCTTGGTGAAGATGTGATTAGATTTTCAAGTGATCAAAATATCTATCTTAGGAATCTTACAAAAGAGGAGCTTTTGGGGCTTTATGAGCTTATTTTGGAGATCTCATCACAAGCTACACTTCCTTCACTTATCGGCGATATGATCGCTTGCACTGGGGCAGCTACTTGTCAGCTAGGAATCACAAGACCTAGAGGGGCACTTAGTGCAATCGCAAAAGAGATAGAAGGGCTTGACCTTGACACAATAAAAGGATTTAAGATTCACCTCTCAGGTTGCCCAAATAGTTGCGGAAAACATCAAGTGGCTGATCTTGGATTTTATGGCAAAGTTTCTAGAAATAGCAACCACCCCTATCCATCAT
>JAABSR010000074.1 GCA_011390245.1 Campylobacterales bacterium | reverse complement strand
AAGCCCTGTAGCTTTACTCACAAAAGGGACTGTTCTACTAGCTCTAGGGTTTACCTCTATTAGATAGAGTTCATCTTTGTATATTGCATACTGAATATTCATAAGCCCTATTACGCCTAGAGTTAGTGCTATTTTTTGGGTAGTCTTCTCTATCTCTTTTAGTTGCTCCCTCTCTATAGAGACAGCAGGCAAAGAGCAAGCAGAATCACCACTATGGATACCAGCCTCTTCTATGTGTTGCATAATTCCACCAACATACACATCAGTTCCATCACTAACACAATCAACATCTAACTCGATAGCTCTATCTAAAAACTTATCTATCAAAACAGGAGAATCTTCACTCACTGAAACTGCCTCATCCATATAAGTCCTAAGCTCATCATCACAGTAAACTATCTTCATAGCTCTACCGCCTAAAACATAGCTAGGTCTTACTAACACTGGATATCCAATCTCATTTGCAATAGCTAAAGATTCATCTTTTGCAGTAGCTATGCCATTTTGTGGCTGTTTTAGAGCATTTTCATCTACAAATTTTGAAAACTTCTCTCTATCTTCTGCTACATCTATAGTTTTTGCTGTTGTTCCTATGATTTTTGCACCAATAGCAGTAAGTGCTTTTGATAGCTTCAGTGGTGTCTGTCCACCAAAATGCACAATAACTCCATCTGGTTTCTCTCGCTCAATCACGCTTCTAACATGTTCAAAATCTATAGGTTCAAAATACAAAATATCTGATGTGTCATAATCTGTACTAACTGTCTCAGGATTGCAGTTGTACATGATAGATTTTACACCCATATCATCCAATGCAAAAGCAGCATGAACACAGCAATAATCAAACTCAATCCCCTGCCCTATTCTATTTGGACCACCGCCTATTATCATCACCTTTTTCTCTTTGTTTTCCAAACAATATTTCTCTCTTCTATCTTCTGGTATTTCCATGATATTGGTCGTTGAGTAGAGATATGGAGTCAATGCTTTGAACTCTGCAGCACATGTGTCAACTTCATTGTATTCTAACTCTACTTGAAGATTTTTTCTAGCACTATAGACATCACTTTCACTTAACTCTAAATCATCTTTTTTATTTATCAGTTTTGCTATCATCTTATCAGAGAATCCAGCTGATTTGACCTCTCTCATCCATGATTTATCTTGCAAGATATCCATATCTATCTCTTTTTCAATATCAACTATCTCTTTTATATGATTTAAAAACCATCTATCTATCTTGCAAAGTCTAAAAACCTCTTCCACACTCATGCCCATCCTAAAGCCCTCTGCTAGATATAGCACTCTAGATGCATTTGCTCTTCTTATCTCTCTAGTTATGGTTTCAATATCTTTGCTTATATAGTTGAAACCAAAAAGCCCCTGCTCCATAGAGCATAAAGCCTTCTGAATAGATTCTTTAAAAGTTGTACCTATTGCCATAGCTTCACCAATAGACTTCATAGATGTCGTCAGTGTACTCTCAGCTAGAGGAAATTTCTCAAAAGTAAATCTTGGAATCTTAGTAACTATGTAGTCAATTGTTGGCTCAAAACTAGCTGGAGTTCCAGTAATATCATTTGTTATCTCATCAAGTGTAAAACCAACAGCCAAAAGAGTAGCAACTTTTGCTATAGGATAACCAGTAGCTTTAGAGGCTAAGGCACTACTTCTACTAACTCTTGGATTCATCTCAATAACTACCATTCTCCCATCTTCAGGATTTATGGCAAACTGCACATTTGAACCGCCTGTATCAACGCCAATCTCTCTTAAAATCTTAAAAGAGGCATCTCTCATATTCTGATACTCTTTATCAGTTAGAGTAAGTGCTGGAGCAATAGTAATAGAATCCCCAGTATGAACACCCATAGGGTCTAGATTTTCTATAGAACAGACTATTATGCAGTTATCAGCTCTATCGCGGATAACCTCCATCTCATACTCTTTCCAGCCTAGAAGTGATTCTTCAATTAATATCTCATTTACTGGACTTACTTCAAGCCCTAGTTTTGCAAGTCTCTCAAACTCATCAATATTATAAGCAACACCACTTCCACCACCAGCTAAAGTGTATGAAGCTCGAATAATCAGAGGAAATCCAATCTCAGAAGCCGCACTCATAGCCTCATCCATATCATAAGCATATCTACTTCTTGCCAAGTCCATGCCAATTTTTATCATCGCCTCTTTGAAAGCTTGCCTATCTTCACCCTTTTTGATAGCTTCAGGATTTGCACCTAAAAAGATTACATTATCTAGCATCCCTTTGTTGTTCATCTTCATAGCGATATTTAGTGCAGTCTGTCCACCCATAGTTGGAAGTATCGCATCAACGCTCTCTTTTTTGATAATCTCATCAATCACATCTTCAGTGATTGGCTCGATGTATGTTCTATGAGCAAATTCTGGATCTGTCATGATTGTTGCAGGATTTGAGTTTATTAGTATCACTCTATAACCCAAAGACTTAAGAGTTTTAGCAGCTTGAGCACCTGAATAGTCAAATTCACATGCTTGACCTATGACAATAGGGCCTGAGCCCACTAAAAGTATGGTTTTTATGTCTTCTCTTTTTGGCATTCTTGACCTTTTTTGAGATTTTTAATTAGAATTTTATTTACTGCGATTTTAGCCAAAAAGGGCTTTAAATGTTATTTGAATATAAAGCAAATACGGATAGAAAATATTTATACTCTAGGTATCAAAAGGCTAACTCAAGCAAAAGAAGATTTTCAGCTAAAAAATGTATAATCACACTCCTTTTTTAGGGGAGCATTAAGTCTATTTTTGTAGATTTAATGCTCCCCTTTAGACCTGTGCAATGAGGTTTTGGGGCAACGCTTCAGGGTGGGAACACAGCAGAGCACCTCTTCTTCTCATGTGCCGCAGCAATCTGAAGGGGGGTCTTATCCTCCTATCAATCTATTTTTACTCTCTTTTTACTATACTTTCATTTCAATAGATCACTTTCGTGAGCAAGGCACAAGAAATTATGCTTAATACTAGTTTTCTTCAGCAGAGAAATTATAGGCTATAAACCGCCTTTGAGCAAATCAACAACAAAAATATAAGATTAGGATAAAAAATGTGGGTAGTAAATATAATAGATGAAAACCTAAGAGAGGAGCTAAAAATCACATCAAAGCTTTTTGAGAAAAAGGGTGAGAAAAATAAGATAGAGGTTTTTGATAGTGAGATATTTGGAAAAGTAGCTATTTTAAATGATAGCAGAACGATGCTCCATAGTGAAATAGCTCTTGATGCTGAGATGTTGGTGCATGTACCAATGTGCACAAATACAGAGATAAAATCTATTTTGGTTGTCGATTCTTTAAATCTTAAAATCGCCTCAGAACTAAAAAAATATAGAGATATAGAGATAGATTTTTTAGTTGAGGATAGAGATATTTTAGAGGCTATAAACTATCTTGATAGAGAGCATTTTAGTGATGCTTTGAAGTCTGTAAATATCATAGAGACTTTGGGTGAGAAAAAGTATGATCTTATCATCATAGATAGAATACTTCTAGAGGAAGATAACTTTTACCCTATGCTTACAGATAAAGGGATAGTCGTTTTCAAATCAAAACCACTGGCCTTGCAATCTTGCACTAGAGCAGAAGAGCTAGGAAAAGTATCTAAAGATTTCTATATTTTTATGCCTTTTACTGCAAGCTACTCACTGGGGATGGATAAAAACTATATATTTGCGAGCAAAAGATTACATCCACAATCTGATATAAACCTCCAAAAAAGTGATTTGATAGAAGATACCACTTACTATACAAGTGAGATGCATCTAAGCTCTTTTTATCAGCCAAAATTTATAAAAGAATCTTTTAGAGGGGTTTTCAAAAATTGATAAAGCCATACTCTTATTGTATAGCACTAACAGGTGGCATAGGAAGTGGCAAAAGTAGCACTTGTTCGATATTGAAACTTTATGGTTTTGAGGTTATTGATTGCGATAAGATATCTCATGAGGTATTGGATAGCTTAAGTCAAGAGGTCTCTCTAATATTTGGGAAAGAGTATGTAGAGGGCAATAGGGTTGAGCGAAAAAAACTAGGTAAGCTTATTTTTTCAGATGGAGAGAAAAAAGAGGAGCTAGAAAAGCTACTCCACCCAAAAATCAGAGAAAAAGTAGGTATAGAAGCTTTGAAATTAGAGCAAAAAAAAGTGCCATATTTTGTAGATATACCTCTCTTTTTTGAGACAAAAAACTATAATTGTGCAAAATCTCTTCTTGTTTATGCACCAAAAGAGTTGCAGATAGAGAGGATTATAAAAAGAGATAATCTTAGTGAAGATGAGGCGATTCAAAGGGTGAATTCTCAAATTGACATAGAAAAAAAGAGAGAGATGAGTGATTATATAGTGGATAACTCAAAGGATTTGAAGAATCTACAAAATGAGTGTGAGAGAATCCAAAAGAGAATAAAGGAAGATTTTTGTGAATCTAACCAAGTATAGTGCAAGCGGAAATGATTTTTTAATTTTTCATGCATTTGCAAAAAAAAATAGATCAGAAATTGCAAGAAAAGTATGCCACAGACAAAATGGCATAGGAGCTGATGGACTCATAGTTATAATACCTCATAAAAATCTTGATTTTGAGTGGGAATTTTACAATAGTGATGGCAGTGTGGCTTCAATGTGTGGGAATGGCACTAGAGCAGCTGGTTTATACGCTTTTGAAAATGATCTAGCTCCTAGAAAAATGAGGTTTTTAAGTGGTGCTGGTGAGATTGGGGTAGAGGTTTTTGATGATGGAGCGGTTGAGAGCGAACTTACAAAGCCTAAATACATAGATGACAATATTGATGGTTTTGGCAAAAAATGGCAACTTATTGACACAGGAGTGTTACATTTAGTGACATTAGATCAAAATCTAGATATATTAAAAAAAGATGAGCTAAGAGCCCTTAGAGTAAAACATAATGCAAATGTAAATATAGGAAAAGTGGATGGAGAGATCTTAAGAATCAGAACATTTGAAAGAGGTGTTGAAGATGAGACTTTGGCTTGTGGCACGGGAATGGCAGCACTTTTTTTGCACGCAAAAGAAAAAAAAGTAATTTCTACCGATATGGTAAAAGTCATACCAGCTAGCAAAGAGGTGTTGGAGCTAAGAGTTGATAAAACTAATCTTTTTTTCAAAGGAAGAGTAAAAAGACTCTTCAGTACAATACCCAATTCAGAAATTTTTGTGTGATATTTAGGAGAGTTTAATTTGGTTAGAATATTGTCTTTTTTTATGCTATCTTTTGTTTTTTTAAGTGCTTATGAGTTTGATACGAAATCATTTCCAAAAGAGTTTCATGAGATAGATGATGTAAAACTAAAAAAAGAGGAATTTATAAGAGTTCTTCTCCCAATTATAGAGCATCAAAACAACCAAATACTAAAAGAGAGAGCTTTTGTAGATAAGTTTTTCTCAGAAGAGTTTTTTATCACACTTGATAAAAAGATGAACAAAGATGTCTTAGCAAAACTAACAAAAATAGCCAAAAAATACAACATCAAGAATCTTTTTGACAAAAAAGCATACCTGCAAAAAATAGATGTCATACCAAACTCTATGGCATTAGCCCAATCTGCACTTGAAAGTGGTTGGGGGAGTAGTGAATATTCCAAGAATCTAAACAATCTTTTTGGTCATTATACATTTAGAAAATCTGTAAAAGCTCATAGAGTTCAGGGCAAAAGAGAGAAGATAAGAGAGTTCGAATCCCTCGATAAAGCGGTCAAGCAGTATATGCTAAACATCAACTCACATTGGGCGTATGAGAATTTTAGAGAAAGAAGAGCAGATCTTAGGGCTCAAAATGTCGATTTTAATGGGTTAGAGGGTGTAAATCATCTCATCAAATACTCTGAAATTGGCAAAAAATATATAAGAAAACTTGAAACTGTGATAGCTTCATCAAACCTAGTAATTTATGATAGATTTTACCCAGAGAGAAAAGAGAGTAAACACTTAGTAGCTCTTAGCCATATAAACTCCTTCTAGCCCTCTTTTATGAGCTTTTAGTATAATACGCTTGCATAAATAAAAATATATCTTAGCTCCACTCTTCAAGGTTAAAAAATGTCAAAAATGACGCCACAGAAAAAAGCTACAGTTGTTTCAAGTAGTGTCGCAGCTACACTTGCGATAATAAAATTTACAGTTGGTATTTTTAGTGGCTCTGTTGCACTTTTGGCTTCGGCTATTGATTCTATTCTTGATTTGACTACTTCACTCTTTAACTATTTTGCACTTCACAACTCCGAAAAACCAGCAGATAGCACTTTTAACTATGGTAGAGGAAAAATAGAGGCATTAGCTGCAGTTATTGAGGGCACAATCATCACAATCTCTGGTATCTATATTTTATACGAATCTGCTAAAAAATTTGGAAGTGATGCAGAGGTTGGTTATCTTAATATCACCATTTATGTGATGATTCTCTCATTTTTTATAACTTTGTGGCTTGTTTGGTATCTTCTAAGGGTAGCAAAAAAGACAAATAATTTAGTTATAAAATCTGATGCGCTCCACTACAAAATGGATGTGCTAACAAATGCTGGAATAGTTATCTCTTTGATTGTTATCTATTTAACAAATTGGCATATAGTAGATTCTATTGTTGGTGGTGCAATAGCTATCTATATAATCTACTCAGCCTATAAACTTATCAAAGAGGGTGTCATGATGCTTCTTGATAGAGCACTCGAAGAGGAGCTTGTTGAGAGTATTGTCAACATCATAGAGAGTGAGAATCTAGTCAATAGTTACCACTGTTTGAAAACAAGAGCCTCTGGCAAAAGTAATTTTGTAGATGTGCATCTAGTTTTCAATAAAGAGATATTACTCATGGAAGCGCATAGATGCTCTGATCGAATAGAAGAGGCTATAAGTGAACTTGATAAAGATGCTGATTGGGTATTAACTATCCACTTAGATCCTTTTGATGATTCATAAAGAGCTATTTCTAGCCTTAAAAAAGGCTTTAAATATTTTTGGATATACTATTACCATTCTTTAGAATTTTTAGAAAATCTATATATTAAAGGTATTATTAACATGGTAAACTCAATGTTTAAAGAAGCAAAACTACTTAGTAAAGAGGGTGATAAAGAGATAAAAATCTCTCCTCTAGATAACTACAAACACGCAAAAAAAGCGCATTTTATGGCCATCTCAAAAGATGAAGTAAATATAGCTTGCAAATTCTATCCTATACTTTTCATAAAAGACAAAGAGGATGTGGTTGTTCCAGTTGCACTTCTAGGGATCAAAGAGAATGAGAATCTATTTGTAAATAAGCCAGGAGATTGGGATGTTGATAAATATATCCCAGCACTTATTAGAGCATATCCTTTCTCTGTCACGATCTCACAAGCTGAAAATAGCGAAGAGAAATCTATGTCTATTGTTTATGATAGTGAGTATGAGGGTCTAAACAAAAAAGATGGTCAAAGAATTTTTGATGATGAGGGTAACCCAAATGATTATGGAAATCAAATAATCAAATTTGTACAAGATGCCTATGGTGGTATTGAGATGACAAAAGGGATGACTAGGCTTGTAGCTGAAGAGAATCTACTCAAAACTGTAGATGTAAATATCGAAAAAAGTGAACAAAAATACAAAATCACTGGTCTTATGCAAATTGACACAGAAAAACTAAACAATCTAAGCGATGAATCACTTTTGAAATTAACAAAAAGTGGAGCTATAAACCTCATCTATGCTCATCTAATCTCTTTGAGCAATTTTGATGCACTAGCTAAGAAAATAAAGTAGATTCTCCTATATTGAAACATCTTATAGAGTTTATTGAGAGCAAGGATTGCCAAAAAACAAATATTTTTGCCCAGCTTAAATGTACAAAAGATGAGTGTCTTATACTCCAGCAGATGACAAAAGAGCTAGTCGCTGGAAATGAAGACACTCTCGTGCTTGATGTATTGAGCACTCTATTTTGTGTAAAAAACTACAATCACCTAAGTAAACTTGTCAATATAAGAAATCTTTTAGAGCTTGGCTGGGTTGTACAAAACTCTTTTTTGCATATAAAGTTAAATGATGTTGCAAATCTAGAGCTTCTAAATGGTTCTATTTCACTAAGTGGGACATTTTTAAAGCTTCTTGAAGATGGTGAGCTAAATCTTGAGCTACCTGAAGTTGGACCTTACGCTGATCATTTAGAGTACCTAAAAGATCAATTTTTTAGAATCGAGCTACACCAAAAACTTGTATCAATGAAACATAGCTATACACAAAATTCACCAAACATAAATCGTGTCAGAAATAAGCTAAATCTTCTTGAGAAAAGAATTATTGAAAGAATTGAAGTAACACAAAATAGCATAGAGCTTGAGAAGTTCTTCAAAGAGAATCTACTAAATGAGAAAGAGCAGATAATCTTCCTAACTCTCCTAAAAGAGGAGTATTCAGGTACTGATGATAATTTTAGAGATATGAATGCGCTAATAGACTTAGTAAGCTTTGATGAGTATGAGAGGATAAAAAATAGAGCAATTTTAGAAGAGAGTGGAAAGCTTATTGAGAGTGGGATAATAGACTATGATGAAATGCTGACACCTTTTGGAGGCATTAGTAGAAACTTTTTTATTCCTGAAGATATTTTGCATAAGATTATGCACCCACAAAAAAAGAAAAAACGAACAAAAATAAAACTAGATATGCTTGTTAAAGAGCAAGATATTTTTGAGTTTGTAGAGCCAAAGACAAGTTTAGAAGATGTTGTACTACACCCTAGCACCAAAGAGATACTTGAGAGACTGCTAAAGCAGGTTGATACAAAGGTGGTAAATCTTTTAAAAGAGTGGGGTATCAAAGATAAAAAGAGAGGTTTAGAAGCTAGGATCATGTTTTATGGACCTCCAGGTACTGGGAAAACTATGA
>JAABSR010000073.1 GCA_011390245.1 Campylobacterales bacterium | reverse complement strand
TCATCAAAATTTATGGAGTATTTTGAAATTTTATGAGATCTTTTTTCAACTTTTGCTTCAAGAAATGACTCGAAAGTTTCTAAGGAGGCATCAATAAAAAGTGGTAGGCATGAGACTAATTTTTTTGTCAAACCTTTTGATTGAGTTGTGTTTTTTAAAAGTGGCGTATATTTAGAATCTCTAAAAATATCATCAATGCTATCCACAAAAATAGTGCCAGATTTTTCCATTTTTCCTTGAATAGGTGGAGGAATTAGCTTAGAATCAAGCGAGGATACAAATATTTTAGCACCAAATTTTACTGATTGTAGTGAGAGAGAGATTAGAAATTCAAACACTTTGGGATTTATCTTTTTTGCCTCTTTTGCATCAAAAATAAATATTTTAAAGCCATCATTTACCCTGCTTTGGTGAGCTTGAAAATTAAAATGATTTATAAATTTTCTATCTACTATTGATTGCATTTGATAGACTACAGAGCCATTTGTAATCTTTACAGGTATGAAATTTCTCAATAAATCAAGATGAGTGTCTGAAACAAAAATAGTTCCAAAAGCCCCTTTTTTGGCTAGTTTCTCATACTCCTCTCTCGTATTTGCTACCTCTACTTTATAGCCTTTTGATTTTAGCTCACCAGAGAGCAGCTCTTTAAACATCTCGTTTTCATCATATATTACCGCTTTCTCAAATCTATGATGCTTTTTTTGATTTAGCATAAGATGTGCAACTTCATAGTTTCTATATAGTGCTGTATTGCTATTTTTGGTAAATCCTTTTAGATCATTAAACCAATCAATTGGATAATCAATAATTCCAATATCAACTTCTAAAGACCTATGCATGCTTTCAAGCGCACCAACTAGTAGCTTGATACCAGCTTCGTTCATCTCCTCTACATTACTAAGAGATATAAGAACTGCTGCAAGTTCCAAACTTTTTAGTGTTGAAAAAGTAGCTTTTATAGCATCTGCTAATTTTTTCCCACTAAATTGATCTATATTTGTTTCAGGTTTGTATATGGCAATTTTATCTTGAAGTATTGGTTTAATTTCTCACTCCTATTCTAAACTTATTGAACTCATATTGTCTCATATATTCATTAAAATAAAATTACAGAATAGATATTAGGATTTTATACTAAAAATATTTTTTTCTCCATTATGTCTATATTCTAGTCTAAAATTATGTTCATCTAGGATATTTTTGATAATATAGAGACCTAGCCCCATTTGATTATTGCTCTTTATATCTCTTTTGTAAAATGGAGTAAAGTAGTCATCTATATCTCCTTCTATCTTTTCGCCATCTGTAATTATATCTATAGAATTGCTACTACACTCAATTTTGACTACTCCACCTTTTTTATATTTTATAGCATTATCCAATAAATTTTTGAGTGCTAAAATAAAAAATTCTCTATCTACCTCTAAATTTATATCTTCACAACAAATCTCTATTTCACTTTTTTGAGAATCTTCAAGCATTAGTCTTTCAATTGCACTACTCAAAAGTTCACTAATTTTTAGTTTTTCTAGTCTAATCTTGTAGTTTTTTGATTCAAATTGCTCTATTGTTGCAAATTCAGAGATTAGGCTTTCAAGTCTTAAAAAGAGATTTTCCAATCTATCTTTTTGTTTTCCATTTTCAATCATCTCTATTGTGATTCTTCCCTTTGTGATTGGAGTTTTTAGTTCATGCATGATAGATCTTAAAAAAAATCTTCTTGATCTTAATAGTGAATTTATTTTTTTGACAGCCCTATCAAACTCATTTGCAACTTCTGCTATCTCATCTTTTTTCTCACTTCTGGATTCTATCTCCATATCTCCATCTGCAAATCTTCTTATCTTCTCTTGAAGTATTTTGAGTGGATATAGTGATTTTATGACCCAAAAATATGTAAGAATCAATACAAGTGTAGCTCCAATTAAAAGTAACAAAAGATTGCCATTCATGCCTTTTTTGAAAGCATCATCCCTATAGAGCATATCTAGGTATCTACCCTTTATGGATATGTAGAGCTCCCCATTATTCTCATAGACATTTACTACTGCTTTTTTAGATTCTATCTCAAACCATTTTTTGCTCTCACTTATTATCTCTAGCCGTTTTTTTTTGTCCATCACAGCACTTAGCCCAAAATCTGCAAAGAATCTATTTATCTCCTCAACTGATTGATTATGTCTATGCATGAGCCACATTGCAGAATAGATAGTCTTGATATGTCTATCTTTTGCTTTGAAGATTTCTATCTGTTTTTGATTGTAGGAGTAGTAGTAGAAAAAAAAGAGTATCAAAGAAAATGAGACTATAAATATTGATGCTATTTTAATAGCTATAGAGTCTCTATTTATTGACAAAATCTGTAACCAATCCCTCTAACTGTTTTTATATATTTAGGATTTTTTGTATCACTCTCTATTTTGGCTCTTAGTCTGCCAATAATTACATCAATACTTTTGTGACAAGAGAGACTATCTAAGGTTTGGCAAGATTCTAAAATCTCCTCTCTGCTTATTGCTCTATTTTTAGATTCATATAGGGTTGAGAATATCTCAAATTCTCCCCTTGTGAGATCTAATGCTCTATCTCTAAAAAATAGATCATAGTTTGCTTTATCAACTCTAAATAACTCTTCACTCTCTTTTTTGTCTATCTCCTCTTTTGGTGATGTGTGTGAAGTTCTTCTAAGAAGTGAGCCTATTCTTGCAATAAGTTCTCTTGGATTGTATGGTTTTGGGAGGTAGTCATCAGCTCCTAGCTCAAAAGCATCAATTTTATCCTCTATTTCACTTCTAGCAGAAGAGATAATAATAGGAATAGAACTAATCTCTCTAATCTTTTTACATACTTCTAATCCATCTAGATTTGGCAAAGAGAGATCTAGTATGATCAAATCATAATTTTTGTTGAACTTGAAATGTGAGATAGCGGAGTAGGGTTCTGGAAAGTTTTCTGTCAAAATAGAGTTTTGATAGAGGAACTCACAGAGAATCTCTGCAAGCTCCTCATCATCCTCTATCATCAAAACCTTTGTAAAATCATCACTATTTGATGTGCTCATTTAGCTCTTTTATCTGATCTTTGCTTAGAAGTTTAAAGACTTTTGATAAAAACTCAGCTTTTATTTCTGCTTTCTTTACGCCCTTTTCTTGTTTTGCTGCTATGAAAGCTTTTTTATCAAATCCACTTTCACTCAAAGCTTTTTGAAAAGGTGTTTTATCATCTTTTTTGCCACAAAGCTCCATCTTTTCAAATTTCATATCTATTTTTAGTTTTTCTATCTCTTTTCTCTGCTCAGTTGTAAGATCTAGTGCATTTAGTCCAAACATAAGCTCTCTCATGGTTGTATCTTTCTTATGAGCTCTCTTATCGCCACATGCTTTACCTTTTTTATCTCCACATCCTTGTGCACCTTTTTGCATGTGCATGTCTTTATCGCCACATCCTTGTGCACCTTTTTGCATGTGTACCTTTTTATCGCCTTCTCCCATGCCATGACTATTTGCAAGTATCGCACTTCCACTACCTAAAACACCAACCACTATAAAAGCTGCTACAACTTTACTCAATCTCATTTAAACTCCTTTGGTTTGAATTTGTGATTTAGAATTATAGATAAAATATGTAAATAGATTGTTAATGTATGCAAGTAAAGCTGAGATTTCAAAAAAGAATTATTAAGAGTAACTACTTTTCTAGTTTTTCTAGTCTCTCTTCAATATGGGCTAATTGATACTCTAAGTAGTTAAGAAGTAGATCGACTTTTTTCTCAAGCTCTCTGCTATTTGGAGATTGTAAGCCCTCAAATAGCACTAGAATCCTCTCTCTAAGTGCATTCAAGAACTCTATCTCTTCTGCTCTTCCATTCTCTTTGCTACTATCTAGAGTCTGGGTAGGTGTAGGTATTTTTG
>JAABSR010000072.1 GCA_011390245.1 Campylobacterales bacterium | reverse complement strand
TCCAATATTTTCATCTTCTTTTCTATTTTCATGAGCTTGAGAGATTTGCTCTTTGCTATACTCTTTATCTGCATTGCTAGCTATCTCTTTTGCTCTCTCTTTTTGGATGAACTCACCCTCACTCAAATCAAATTCACTCTCATCATTTTGTGAAGCGTATGAGTAAGTTTTTATTGCCGTATTGAACTTTTTTTGCATCTCTTTGGTATCGCCTAGGGTCTGTTCAAGGTCAGATATTGTGGAGAGGATCATATCTTTTATTTCCATTTTCTTATCAACCACCTTTCAAACTCTCTAAACTCCTCTTGAGTATCCATATTTATAAAAAAGCTCTTCATCTTCTCATTTACGCCACTATACTTTTTTCTAACTCCTGATAGTCTTCTTATGCCAATTTTTGCTTCACTATTTTCAGGATCTTTTTTCAATATCTCTTTGTATATCTCTAAAGCTTCCTCTTTGTGACCTTGCAGCTCAAAAATAGAACCAAGAGTTAGAGTGTTCAATGTTTAAACCTACCCTTTTGAAATTAGATCGGCTATTATTGAGCCCATCTCTTCTGTTGAGCAGATATCTTTAGCATCATAATTTGATATATCTTTTGTTCTGTATCCATCTTTTAGAGCTTTTGCAACAGCTTTATCTATCTTTTTTGCAGCTTTTTCTTCACCTAGAGAGTATTTTAACATCATAGATGCACTGGAAATTGTGGCTATAGGATTTGCTATGCCTTGCCCAGCTATGTCTGGAGCTGAACCATGTATTGGCTCATAAATAGCAGCTCTTCCACCAATAGATGCAGATGGTAGCAACCCAATAGAACCACTTAGCATTGAAGCCTCATCGCTCAAAATATCTCCAAATAGATTACCTGTAACAATCACATCAAATTGTCTTGGATTTGCGATAAGCTGCATAGCAGCATTATCTACATACATATGTACTAGCTCAACATTTGGATACTCTTTGGAAACTTTAGTCACTACTTCTCTCCAGAGTTGAGAAACATCTAAAACATTTGCTTTATCAACAGAGCAAACTTTTTTGCCTCTTTTCATGGCAGCTTCAAAGGCTACTTTTGCAATTCTCTCCACCTCACTCTCTGAATAGACCATTGTATTAAAAGCTCTATCCCCTTCTCTTCCTCTTGGTTCACCAAAATATATGCCACCAATCAGCTCTCTAACAACTAAAATATCGACACCTTTTATGACATCTTTTTTTAGTGTGCTAGCCTCCAAAAGCTCATCATAAACTTTTACAGGTCTTAGATTTGCAAAAACCTCTAGTCCTTTTCTTAGGGCTAATAGTCCGCTCTCTGGTCTTTTTTCTCTAGGAAGAGAGTTCCACTTATCTCCACCTATTGCTCCAAATAGTACAGCATCAGCAGATAGTGCACCTCTTAATGTCTCATCAGGAAGTGGAGTACCACAAGCATCAATAGCACATCCACCCATGAGATATTCTTTATATTCTAGCTCAAAACCTTCATTGTATGATACTGCATCAAGGACTTTTTTTGCTTCTGCGACAATCTCAGGACCAATTCCATCTCCTTCAATCACTGCTATATTGTATCTCTTCATATAATATGTTTCTCCTTTTGGCTTAGCCAAATTTTATAACTCAAGTTTTACTATTTGCTATCTCTTTTTTAGCATACTCTATTAGCCCACCACACTCTAAAAGTTCAAGCATGAAAGGAGGCATAGGTGAAAAACTGTACTCCTCATTTTTACTTCTATTTACAATCTTGCCACTGCTTAGTTCAACTTCTAAAATATCTCCTTGTGAGATTTTATCACATTCAGAGACTTCAAATATTGGCAATCCAGTGTTGAAAGCATTTCTATAAAATATCCTTGCAAAGGATTTTGCTATAACTGCTGAGATTCCAGAAGCTTTTATCGCAATAGGTGCATGCTCTCTACTGCTTCCACATCCAAAATTTTCACCACCAACGATGATATCTCCAGGAGATATCGAGGTAGCAAAAGATGGATTTGCATCCTCTAGCACATGTTTTGCCAACTCTTTTTCATCGCTTGTATTTAGATATCTAGCAGCAATAATTAAATCTGTATCAATATTATCGCCAAAAATCCAGCTTTTACCCTCTAATTTTTGCAATCTTCAATCCTCGCTAAAATTTATATCTTTGATTTAGTACGCAATTTTAACTGGAATCATATAAATTACCCTTTATGCATATTTTTACTCTTTTTTGGGGATAATGACAAGACGCTATTTTTTCATTTAAGGGTTTGAGATTATTTTAAAGAAAGACTTTATTGTACAACAGTACAAAGACTTATTGGATTCTTGTTACATTGTCTCTATTACAAACAAAAAAGGTGTTATAGAGTATGCAAATGATAACTTCTGCACTACTTCTGGATATAGTAGAGATGAACTAGTTGGCTCAACCCATAAACTAATAAGACATCCAGATAACTCAAAAGAGCTATTTTCCAATATTTGGAGAACCATAATGAATGGTGGCACTTGGCAAGGTGTAATAAAAAATAGAGCAAAAGATGGAAAAGAATACTTCGTAGATACTACAATCGCTCCTATCATGGATAGAAAAGGAGATATCTATAAGTATATCTCTTTTAGACATGACATCACAGAATATATCAAAAAGAGTGAAATTTTTGAAAAAAAGGCGATAGATAAACTCACTGGACTCTACAATAGGGTAAAACTTTGAGGCTGTTAGAGCCTTTATGGAGATAGTCAAACATAGATACGGATGTAAAGTTGCAATAGATGACTTTGGGAGTGGTTACTCAAACTTTGAACATCTTTTAGAGCTTGATTTTGACTATCTAAAAATTGATGGGACTATTATTAGTAAGATTACTACGCATAATCAGTCTATGGTGCTTTTAGAGGCGATATTGGCATTCACCCAAAAACTTGGAATCTCGACAATAGCAGAATATGTGAGCGATGCTTCGATTTTGAAAATTATTGAGAAAAAAGGTGTAAATTATGCTCAAGGATTTCATATTGGAAGACCTAAGGAGAAGATTCCTGACTAATTTTCTAGTTTAAAAAATATTTAGTATAAATTTAAGCTAAAATTAAGCAAAAAGCTATTGAAAAAAAGTCACAAATCTTGTACAATACTCTAAAATGTTTTCGGAGGTATAAGGTGACTTACGGAGAGTCTTTATTCGCTCAAAGAGAGCTTTGTGAATTAGTTGATGGTGAGATTATTATAAGAAAGTTGCCAAAAAGAATGGCAAAAAAAGATGGTCTCAAATACTACAACAAAAAGTTACGAGACTATTGGAGAGAGCAAAACTACAAATTTGAGTGCGGCAATAGAAAAAAAGCCGTAGCAAGCTAACTAATTTTTAAGAGGCAGGGGCTTTGTCCCTCCTCAATCTTTTCACTACTTATTAAAAACCCTATCAAAGATTTTATCTACATTTCTTGTATAGTATGAGAACTCAAAACACTCTCTTATCTGCTCTTGTGTTAGCCTTTTCTTTAGGTCGCTATCATTTAGAAGATGTTGAAGATATAACGATTCCCCTTTTTCATTCAGAGCACTTTTGCCATGCCCCAAATCCTCCCAAACCTTCATAGCATTTCTTTGGACTATCTTATAAGATTCTTCTCTGCTGATTCCCAGAAGTGGAAGCTCTAAAAGAACTCTTTGAGAAAAGACAAGACCACCTGTTATGTTGAGATTTTTTTTCATATTTTCAGGATAGACTACAAGCTTTTCAATAACTCCTTTTAGTCTATTAAGCATAAAATCTGTCGTAATAAATCCATCTGGAAGAATAAATCGCTCAACTGAACTATGCGAAATATCCCTCTCATGCCAAAGAGCTACATTTTCCATCGCTGGAGTTGCATAACTTCTTATCATGCGACAAAGTCCTGTGATATTCTCTGTAAGCACTGGATTTCTTTTGTGTGGCATAGCCGAGCTTCCCTTTTGTCCTTTTGAGAAAAACTCTTCGCACTCATAAACCTCAGTTCTTTGATAGTGTCTAATTGCAACAGCTATCTTTTCACAACTACTAGCAAGAAGAGCAAGAGCATTCACTAGGTGAGCATATCTATCTCTTTGGACTATCTGATTTGATATAGGATCTGGCTTCAATCCTAGCTCTTCACAAGTTAGCTCCTCTAGTTCCAAAGGTGCGTGAGCAAAATTACCCATCGCTCCACTTATCTTTCCAACAGATATAAACTCCATAGCTTGTTCTAGGTTTTTTAGATGTCTATCTATCTCTTCATACCAGATAGCCAAAACTAGCCCAAAAGTGATAGGCTCACCATGAATCCCATGACTTCTGCCAACCATTAGTGTATCTTTATGCTCTATTGCTCTTTTTTTTATGGCTACATTGAGATTTTTCACATCTTCAATGACAATCTCTAGAGAATCTCTAATCTGTAAAGCTACAGCAGTATCAATACAGTCTGAGCTTGTCATACCATAATGTACAAAACGCGACTCTTCTCCCAAAGATTCTGATACTGATGTCAAAAAAGCTATAACATCATGTTTTGTCTCTTTTTCTATCTCATCAATTCTCTCTATATCAAATTTTGCATTTGCCTCTATTTTTGCAAAATCCTCTTCTGGAATAAGCCCAAGTTTGCACCACGCTTTTGCTACAGCTATCTCTACTTTTAGCCACGCATTATATTTAGCCTCTATACTCCAGAGATTTTTCATCTCTTCTCTTGCATATCTCTCAACCATTTAAAAAACCTTTTTTGATTTTGATGTTGTGCACCAATTTTACCACTTTAGGGCTTAGGAGGTAGAAGTTACTTTATCAACTTATAAGATATTTAGTAGCTCTTAAATATCATTACACCAATTTACTAAAACTTGAGGATATATATGTTGGACAATATTGAAGAGATTTTGAAATCGCATAAATTAGACAATGATGATTATAAACATATTTTAGAGATTTTGGGACGAGAACCAAATCTAGTAGAGATAGGCATCTTTTCTGCCATGTGGAGTGAGCACTGCTCATATAAGTCTTCCAAAAAGTATCTAAA
>JAABSR010000071.1 GCA_011390245.1 Campylobacterales bacterium | reverse complement strand
AAAGATAGACCCTACTACTATCATTTTTTCGAGCAATTTGTGCAACAGGATAGATGGTATCAACTTTAAGCTTTTTAATTTTATTTAAGATATTGTCTATATCCGATGAATTAGTACTTTGATGAATATTTTTCATGCTCAAATCATACAAATATTGTTTCAAAATGTCAATATAGTAAAAACTTATTTTCAAGGGTTTGTATCTATTGTATGCTTATAAATGGTGGCAATGGGTGTCAGGATAACAAACTTATATATCAATAAAGGTAATAACTTTTATGATGTTGGTTGGTGTAGTTAGTATTGTACTGTTCTCTATTGTATTTGTATTTTTGGTAAAATCTCCACCCTATAACAATAAACAATAAGTCTATATCCAATCCACAGCACAAAAAGTGGTAGTAGTATTGTATTTATGAGAAATTGTGTTGCAAGCTCAAGAAGGTTTTCTATCCATGATTCCATTCTTTCTTCTATCTTTTCAAGCTCTTTTTGGATTGAAAAAGAGCTATACTTTTTCCCCTGATTTTTAAACCACTCTAAAACTCCTGCATTTTTTTCAACCGCCTCTTCTTTGAGATTGCTATACTCTTCTAGCTCATTTTTTGCACCACTTATTGTGCTGCTTGCATTTTCATATTTTTCCAAAAAGAGATAGTGATGTAGAGTATTATTCATCCAAAAAGTTGCAGGCATAAGAATCTGCAAAATCGCAACTATCAAAAAAGCTTTTATCACAATATTTTGCAAAGATGGTATTTTTGTAAAAAATAAAATTACAATAGCAACAACAAAAAGAGCCGAAACTGCATAAATTAGCCCTATAGCTCCAAAAAACTCTAAAAGATAGCCTTGAATTTTTAATGCAATAGATGCACTAAGCATTAGCCAACTGAAGCGTTCTATCATATCATTGAGTGGATCTAGTAGCTCACCAGGAGAGCTACTTACCCCCACACCTGCTGGAGTGAGAGATATTTCAGTCTCTTGGATGACACTTATGATTCCATTGAGTGCTCTAGCTGTAGCAAAGACATAAAGTGCTCTTTCGCTACTTTTGTGATAGTAGCTACTTATCTCCTCTTTTTGTGTAGAGAGAAGAGCCACTAGAAAAACAAGACCAAGAAGAGCTGTTAGGAAAAACTTTCTTTGCATATATAAATATCCTCTTTTGCTATTTATCTATTTTAATCTAAAATGAAAATCCTAGCTTTATCTTTCTAGCAAATTCTGGGTCTTTCCCTTCATAATATGAGACTAACTGCCCTATTAGCTCCTCACTTAGCTCATCTTTTGCCTCGCTTAGAAGTTTATTAAATTTAACATTTTCACTATCATACATAACTTTATCAAATCTATTGATAAAACTTGCAAGCAATCTTCTTTCTCTTATTAGATCATCGTTTGATTTGACCTCAAACTCTCTTATATATCTTAAGTCATCTACACTTTTTTTGAAAAGTTCTGATTTTTGATATTTTGTCAAAGATGCTATCTCATCTATTAGCTCTTTTTTGACTTTTACATTAGTTATATACTCACTATATTCATCATCATAAGATTTTTCAAAATACTTCTCAAGAGTGTAGTGCTTCATAGATGCTAAATATTTTGCCTTTTGAGTATTTTCACCATTTTTTAGAGTTTTTATATATGCTCTTAGCCACTTCACATCATCTCTTTTTAGTTGAAATACTTTTGTTAGAGTATATAGCTCCTCTTCTGGAAATTCTTTGCAAATCTTCTCTAGTTCTGAGAGCATCTCTTCTTGATACTCTCTAAATTTTACTCTAAGCTTTCTATAGATGTTTTTATAGATTCTATCTTGCACATGAAGAGTTAAAATCTCCATAATATCTTCATACTCAAATTTACGCACAATAGAGCCCAAAAATTTATAACACTCTTCTGGTTTTCCATATAGCTCTTTCAACCTCTTCCACAAAGAGGCAAGTTCTAAATCACTACTATCATCATGCCTATCCAAACCACTCTCTTCATACATAAACTCTAGAATATTCTCTAGTCTATCTTTTTGTATGTTTTCATACAAATCTCTTAGCTCATCATAGCTCTTATTGTTTAGGTTTGGTTCACTAAAACCATGATATTTTATTAGATTATGCTCATAATCCTCTTTTGTTTTCATCCTAGTTACTTAAGTACAGAATAGATATCAATAGCTTGCTTATGTTCTTTGACATCATGAGTTCTTATTATATTTGCTCCATTTCTTATAGATTCTAAATGAAGTGCTATACTACCGGGCAATCTTTGCTCTGGGGTGGAGGGATAAATCTTATCTATCATAGATTTTCTACTAGCACCAACAAGCAGAGGTAGGCCAAATTTTTTAAAATGTGAAAGCTCTCTTATTAGCTCCAGATTGTGCTCCAATCTCTTACCAAATCCAATACCCACATCAAGGGTAATATCCTCTATTCCAAAATCTTTTGCTCTACTTATTCTCTCTTTGAAGAACTTCTCAATATCCAAAATTACATCATCATAAGTAGGATTTTCCTGCATCGTAGAAGGTTCTCCTTGCATGTGCATAATAATAACCTTAGCCCTACTTTTAGCTGCTACTCTACACATCTCTTCACTTCCTAATCCAGTAATATCATTTATGTATTCAAAGCCTCTATCCATAGCGTATGAAGCTACTTCACTATGATATGTATCTATGCTAAATTTAGCATCTTTGTATAGCTCTTTTTTGTGTATCTCTTCTATTATTGGAGCAACTCTTTTTAGCTCTTCATCTGGAGTAGAGATTTTAGAACCAGGAGATGAGGAGGTTCCACCAATATCAACTATGCTTGCACCATCTTTGATAATCTCCTCTATTTTTAAAATAGCATCTTTGCCTAAAAATCTACTCTCTTCAAAGAAGCTCTCACTATTTGCATTTATTACTCCCATAATCTCCAAAGGATAGCTCTTTTTTGACTCCTTTAGAAAGAGAGAAAGCTCTTTTGCCAAATCTTTTAGTCCAAATGGCTGGGCAAGCTCTTTTTTGCTTAAAATCTCAAGATGTTTATCACTCCCAATGAGCAGTCCATTTAGTAGCTCTTGTTTGTAGTTTATGGCATGTTTTGGAAGTGCAAGTTCTGCGCCAATAGAGAGAGAATCTTGCTTTAAAATGTTTGCCGCAGGTGTTGGTATATTTTTGATATATAAAAAGTTTAGATTCATCTTTTTTGCCATGATTTTGACACCAACATCTTCTACGCCAATCTCTTTTAGAGTTTTTGCAAAATCAGATATATTTACTCTTTTTATCTCCAAAACTATCTACCTTTTTTTCGTTCCAACAGTGCCAAAAGTAACATAGAGAAGACATTTTGAGGTCTCTCATTTAGTCCAATCATCAAAATAGATTTAGAAAATAGCTCTAAGTCTCTAGCTCTTAGCTTTATTTTAGAATCCATAGCAGCAAAGAGGAGTGATTCTACCAATCTTTTTGCTCTATCTTTCTCTATAAAGCTATGATCTTTGATAAATAAAAATATAGATTTGAGATCAAGATATCTAAGATCAATGGGAAAACTCTCCCTCTCTAGCTCTGCTCTTAATTGAAAAATAGGCATTCTTGATCTAATAGTAGGCAGAAGTGCTGATTTAGATGTGCTGATGATTATAAAGTTTACATTTTTTGGAGGCTCTTCGATGATTTTAAGTAGTGAGTTTTGGGCAAAAAGATTGAATGACTTCGCACCAAAAACAATAGTTTTTTGATTTTCAGAAGCAATATATGCATTTGCCACAACCTCTTTGGCATCTTCTAGCAAAAAATCATCTCTATATATCGCAATAACTCTATGAGATATTCTATACTTTAGCTCATTTAGTAAGGATTCTACATCCCTAGAGACAATAATTGAGTTTTTAGAGTAGTCTATACTACTATTCATTCCAGTGAAACTTCACTATACATAGCAGCTGAAATACTCTTGTCAAAAATCCTATATAGTTGAAAAAGTTTGAAATCAAGTAGATCATCTGTAGAGCTAAGAGAGAAGCTATTTGCTATCTCATCATCCATAATCCATAAAAATCCATCATCTTTTGATAGTCCAAGCTTTGCCCTTGGGTCATTACTTTTGCCTATATACCAAAAAATATAGTCGTTTTTAAATGTTATGGAGAGCATATCCTTTACAAGCTCCAAATCCTCTTTGCTTTTTATGTTATCAGCATGAGGATAGATAGATTTTATGTGATAGATTGGAAGTAGTGGGCGATTTTTATTAGGAGAGTTTACACTATCTGATATGTAGTGAGAAAACCAGTTTCTATCACTATCAGTTATGACAATAATAGTAGCACCATTCATTAGATTTGCTATGCAGTTTTTGACCAAAGGAACCCACTCAAACTTACGCTCCTCTAGCCAACTCATCATAGTATCATCAGCCCTTATTGTGTCTATGGTCCATTTTAAGAGATCTTGCATTACTCTACTTATCTAAATTATAGACTTCATGTAAAGTTCTAACAGCTAACTCACTATACTTCTCATCTATAACCATAGATATCTTTATTTCACTTGTGCTAATCATCTTTATATTTATATTCTCTTTTGCCAATGCCTTAAAGGCACTACTTGCAACACCAGTATGAGATTTCATCCCAACTCCAACTATTGATACTTTCGATATATCTGTATCATACTCTATGGCTTCAGTTATATTTTTATAGCCATCAAGTGCGGCTTTTGTGCTCTCTAGCTCATTTTTTGGGATTGTAAAATCAAGATCTGTTTTGCCATCATGTGAGTTTGTCTGAACAATCATATCTACATTTATGTTCTTCTCAGCCAAAACACCAAAAAACTCTGCAGCAATTCCTGGCTTATCTTCACAATTTACAATACTAACCCGAGCTTGATTCTTATCAAGTGCGATACCACTAACTACTGGCTTTTCCATAATATTTTCTTCCTTTGTTATTAGAGTTCCTTCATTATCATTAAAAGAGCTTCTAGTCACAAGATTTACATCTAGTTTTTTTGCTAGCTCTACTGAGCGGTTTTGAAGTACTTTTGCCCCCATAGATGCAAGTTCTAGCATCTCATCATAACTGATTTTTTCTAGCTTTCTAGCTTTTGGTTCAATTCTTGGATCGGTAGTATATACACCATCAACATCAGTATATATCTCACAAAGATCTGCCTCAAGTGCTCCAGCAATAGCCACAGCAGTAAGATCACTTCCTCCGCGTCCTAGAGTTGTGACATTGCCATCTTTGCTAATCCCTTGGAATCCAGCAACAACAATAATAGTATCATCATCTAGAAGCTTTTTTAGAGCACAAGTATTTATCTCCTCTATCCTAGCTGAGGTGTGAATCTCATCAGTTAAGATTCCAGCCTGCCTACCAGTCATCGCTCTTGCTTTAAACCCCATCTCTTGAAGTGCGATAGAGAGTAGTGCACTAGTTACCCTCTCTCCAGAGCTAAGAAGCAAATCCATCTCAACATTTGAAGGAGTTTTTGAAAAGTGCTCTGCATAACTTATGAGCTTATTTGTCTCTCCGCTCATTGCTGAAACTACTACAACTACTCTATTTCCACTCTTTTTTGTTTGTGCTACTCTATTTGCTACATTAGCTATTCTATCTAGATCTCCAACACTAGTGCCACCATATTTTTGTACTACTAACACATAAATCCTTCTAAATTCTTATAGATATCCCTGTTTTTTAAAATACTCTAAAACTTGCTTATAGATTGGTCTTTTGAAGTATGTTATAAAATCAAAAATATTTTTATACTTCACAAACCTATACTCACTAAATTCAGGATGTTTAGTGTTTATATCTATTTTATTGTCATCTCTTAACCTAACAAGAAAATATTTTTGAATCTGACCATCATAAGGATACATCTTATGTGCTACAGTATCTGGGAAATCATAACCAATCCATTCAGGATACTCAGCCACTATTTCGATATCTCCAGTGCCTATCTCCTCTTGTAGTTCTCTTCTTAGAGCCTCTTTGGGACTCTCATTATCATCGATTCCACCTTGTGGAAATTGCCAAGCATCTTTTATATCATTTCTTGATGCAATAAAAATCTCACAAACCTCTGGATATTTTGACGATAAAATAATAGCAGCTACATTTGGACGATAGGATTTGTCATTTTTTTTAAGTTTTCCACCCATCTTAGTTCTTTATCGTAAATTCTCTACTGCAATGATAGAGAAAATGCTTTTAAAAAGGGATAAAAAGTTGTCATTGCACGCCAATGATGCTTTTTTAGGGCAAGCATAGATGAGTGAAGAAGATATCACCACCCATGAGAACTCAAGCTCAATATAACTAAAACGCCTCTAGCATGATAGACTTGATCTTCTCCTTGCCTGAACTATCAGGTATAAAGTATCTATACCCCACTTCTGCGGCTTTTATGAAATCTCTTGTTGTGAAAGAGGCAGGATGATATAGAACCATAGATAAATCTTTGTAGTCCTCATTTAGTACTTTTTGTAGTTGAGAGGCATAAATTATTGCACCTCTTAGTTCAAATGCACCAACAATGACTACTGGAAAATATGTATTTTTATATTTTGAAGCTAAGTTTGCAGCAGTTGGAAAATACTCATAAGCAATAGAAGAATCAAGCTCTTTTGCAATAGTCCCTATCCTATCTCCTATCTCTCTATTTTGAAAAACTACAGCTACCATAGTTTTATTCTCTTTGTTGAATTCAGAGAGATATTTTATGATTTTTTTATTTGTAGTACCTGCACTTTTTTCATCTAGATTCCCCACAAAATACTCTAGATAGGTCTTTGAAGAGAAGAGTCCTCTTATTCCACTTTGTTGGTAATACTCTCTTATCTGTTTGCTTCTTTTTGCTCTTCTCCAAATCTGCTTATCAAACCTATAAGCCAATATATCAAGAGCTGAATCTATATCTTTTTTGATCTCTTCTGTTTTGTCTTTGAAAACTGAGCAAAATCCATCATAATATTCACTCTTGAACTCTTCCATCTTCTCATCTAGTTCGACTACTTTATCAGTTCCCTCTCTTATTTTATGAACCTTATCTACATGTTTGCCATTTAGTCTTTTCCAGTCACTCTCATACTGCTTAAAACTATCACTGCCTGGCTTGTATTTTTTCATCTGAGCTTTTGCCTCTTCCATTTGAGAGGTAAGTGAGCCTAGTTCACCTCTAAAATTTTCAAGCTCTGTTTTCAGATTTTCACAATCTATTTTCATCTGCATATATGCTATCTGTTTTCTTAGGAATACTATGTCAAAGAGCACCTCCATAGCGTGAAAAATCCTCTTCTCAATATCGCCTTTTAGGGCTATAGCACCCAAAAATTGATTTTTTACCTCTTTGAACTCTTTATCTTCAAAAGTTGCATCCATCTCTCTAAAATTATTATATGCTGTGAAGAGAAACTGCTTCATAATAGAAAAATTTATCTTTCTATTAAACTTATCCTTGTTATCAAGAGAAGACATTTTTGTAAGAACATGTTTAAAATAATGCTCTATACTCTCATCAATTGATAGTGAACTCTCTGGTAATTCTAATTTATCTTCCACGGTAAAACTAATCCCTTATTTTAAACTACCCCAATTTTTAGCAACACACACTCCACATTTAAGTGGAATTTTTAACCTATATATTTGCTCCATTATATCTTTTATTTTCAAAGATATATCTTTGCTTTTCTCCTCTTCTATCTCAAAAATTAACTCATCATGCACTTGAAGTAACATTTTTGTATCTTTTCTATCTATCTCTTTTTTTATTTTTAGCATACTAAGCTTTATCAAATCAGCCACACTTCCTTGAAATATCGTATTGAAAGCCTCTCTTAAAAATCCAGCTCTTTGATACTCTGCTACACCATCAAACTTAAAATACCTTCTCCTGCCAAGAATAGTTTGAGAGTATCCACGAACCAAAATCTCATCTTGAGTTGATCTTATATACTCTTTGACAGTTGGAAATGATTTAAAATAGCTATCTATATAGCTTTTTGCATCTTTTTGCGAGATCTTTAATGTTTCAGATAATTTTCTAGCACCCATACCATATATGAGGCCAAAGTTTATAGATTTGGCTATATTTCGCTTCTCTTTTGCATCTTCCTCTCCAAAAATCTTCATCGAAGTCTCATAGTGAATATCTTTGTCATTATTAAAAGCCTCAAGAAGTGCACTATCCTCACTAAAATGTGCCAATAATCTAAGCTCTATTTGAGAGTAGTCAAGTGAAACCAAAGAGTATCCATCCCTACTAACAAATCCCTCTCTGATTTTTCTACCAACTTCACTTCTTACTGGTATGTTTTGCAAATTTGGATTTTTAGAGCTAAGTCTTCCTGTTGCCGTTCCAGTGTGCAAAAATGATGTGTAGATTCTGCTATTTTCATCTTTTTTGGCATATTTTATCAGAGGCTCTATGTAGGTTGATTTTAGCTTAAAAAGCTCTCTATAGTCAAGCAAAAGAGGCACTATCTCATGCTCATCTTCTAGTGCTCTTAAGACCTTCTCATCTGTGCTATAACCTGTTTTTGTTCTCTTTTTTGTTTTTAGACCAAGCTTATCAAAAAGGATAGTCCCTAGTTGTTGAGTTGAGTTTATATTGAACTCATTTCCAGCGATTTTGTGAATATTCTCACTTAAGTCCGCTATCTTTTTATTTGTGGACTCCAAAAGATTTTCAAAAAAACTCGTATCTATCTTTATACCCTCTCTCTCCATATCAGAGAGCACTGAGATAAAAGGAAATTCAACTCTTTTTGCCAAGTCAAGAAGATAGCTAGCATCACTTTTTTTTATCTTCTCTTCTAGTTTTTTATAAAGGGCAAATGTCGCTACAGCATCTTCACACGCATATCCACAAGCTCTATCTATCTCTACAGAGCTAAAATTTTCACCCCTTTTTACTGTGCTTTTAAAAGATATCATCTCATGGTCAAAGTAGTTTTTCATCAAACTATCAAGCCCTACTTGTGATTGTGGGTCAAGTAGCCAAGCCAAAATCATAGAATCACCCTCTATGTGAAGGTTTTCAAATGAAAAGCACTTC
>JAABSR010000070.1 GCA_011390245.1 Campylobacterales bacterium | reverse complement strand
TACATACCACTCTACTATTCCATCTTCAAAGTCCAAATTTTTTAGCACATCATGATAGTATGGAGCGTTCTCTACATTAAAATAGTAGTTTTTCATTTGAGATGGGTTTGGCATAAAGTATATTAGAGCTGCCCAAAAAAGTGAAGCAGTCACTACAAAAACTGTAATAGAGCCTAGCCCATATTCTTGATATAAAAATCCACCCAAAACACCGCCAGCAAATGTCCCTAAGTATCCAAAAGAGTTAAAAACTCCTAATGCCGCGCCTTTTTGATGAGCCTTTGCATATTTGCTAGCAAGAGATTGCATGATAGGCTCATGTGCACTAAAACCAATGAAGAATAGAAAAACACCGATGAAGAAAAAAACAACAGAGTATATTCCCATAAAAATATAGCTCAACGCAAAAAGTGCAATCCCAATAATAAGCACCTCTTTGTATTTGCCTCTCTTCTCGGCAATAACAGCAGCAGGAGCCATGGCAAAAAGCCCCAAAATCGCTGCTGGAATATATATCATATAAAGCTCTTCACTTGAGAAGTTGTAGGCTTTCACTAACGCAATAGGTATAATAATAAAAGTTAATGTCATGAAGCCTTTTTGTAGAAAATTTGTCAGATTCATTCTTTGGAGGTTTCTGTTTTTCATCACTTCATGCCATTTGGATTCCTCTTGTATAAAAGAGTAGCTAATCTTTGGAGGTTCAGGAGCAAAAAAAAGTAGGACAAAAATAGATATTAGAGCCAAAACTGCAGTTAGCAAAAAGAGGGATTGGACACCAAAAGGTGTTGCTAAAAGTGGTCCTAAAATCATAGCCAAAGTGAAGCTAATGGAGATACTTCCTCCCATTATCGCCATAGCTTTTGCTCTCTTCTCCTCCTCTACAACATCTGCAATCATCGCACTAACTACTGCTCCTATGGCTCCAGCACCTTGCAGAAGTCTTCCAAAAATCAACATATAGATATCTTCTGCATAAAAACAGACTATAGAACCAATTATAAAAATAACAAGTCCAAAAACTATCGTGATTTTCCTGCCAATTTTATCACTTATCACACCAAAAGGGACTTGTAGGAAAAATTGAGTTAATGCATACCCTCCAACTGCTAGACCAATAAGTGCTGCACTGCTTTGAGGCATTGAAAGTGCATGCAAAGAGAGAAGTGGCATCACAATAAAAAGACCAAAAAATCTAAGAGCCAAAATAGAACTAAGAGGGAAAACCTTTTTAAACATCACAAAACCTTAAATTGGTTAGAATCAAAGTAGATTTTAACCTCTTTTTTCAAAAAAGGAGATTACTTCCATGAGGATTATAGTCGCATCATCAAATAGAGGCAAAATAGAAGAGATAAAAAATCTCATGGATGAGTTTGAGGTTCTCTCTTATGGCGAAGTTATGGATGAGTTTGAGATAGAGGAGAGCGGAAGCACTTTTCAGGAAAACGCACTTATTAAATCAAGAGCTATTTTTCAAAAGCTTGGAGATGATACGCTTGTCATTTCAGATGATAGTGGTATTTCAGTGCCAGCTTTTGAGTATGAGCCTGGAATCTACAGTGCAAGATATGCTGGGGTAGGTGCAAATATGAGTGCAAATCTAAAGAAACTTATAGACAAAATGAAAGATCAAAACATAAAAAGAACAAATGCATTCTATAGTGCCTCTATAGCAATATCATCAAAAGAGCTAGAGTACACAGTTCATGGCTGGATGTATGGAGATATTATTGATGAGCTTAGAGGAGATAATGGTTTTGGATATGATCCAATGTTTATCCCTAGAGGTTTTGAAAAAACACTAGGAGAGCTACCTTTTGATATAAAAAGAGGACTTAGCCACAGAAGCAAAGCCCTTGATTTGGCAAAAAATATCCTAAATATGTTTGCTCAAAAGAGCTTCTTGCCAATTTTATAGATTTTGCCCTCAAGCCTACTTAACATGGTCTCTAATTTCACTTTCATTTACAAAACTCCTTGCAGTTGTTTTCATAATATTTTGAAAGCAAAAAAAGTTCCTAAAACTAAAATCAATCTATCATGATAGCAAAATACCTAAACAATAGATCTATAAATCAAGTAAACTTGATAGGTATTTTATTCTCTTCATTTATGATTTTACTCTTCTCTATGGCTATTGCCTACAATGAGTATTTGAAGTTTGAAAAAGAGAGTAAAAAGCTAAGAGATGAGTATATCAAGTCGCAAAAAGAGCTAATAGTACAAGAGACAAATAGAGCTTTAAGATTTATTGAATACAAATATAATCAGCAAAAAGAGAATCCAGAAGAGAATCCAGAAGATGAAGCACAAAATGAGGTCATAGAGGCTATAGAACAGATGAGAGATCAAAGAGATGGAACTGGATATGTCTTTATCTATACATTTGATGGAATTTGCATAGCTGACCCGATTTTGGAACAAAACAAGGGTAGGAATCTAATAGATTTTGAAGACCCAGATGGCAAAAAGGTTATAAAAGATTTAATAGATGTAGCAAAAGAGGTTGATGGGGGTTTTGTAGAGTATATATGGAACAAACCTATAATAAATGAGCTAGCTCCAAAAATATCATACGCAAAATCTTTTGAGCCTTGGGGTTGGATGGTAGGAAGTGGGGTCTATCTTGATAGTATAAATGAGATCATAAAAGAGAAAGATAGCGAATACAAAGAGGAAACTACAAAAATAATACTTCAAATACTAGGTGTTGGAGCGTTTCTATTTTTTGTAATTTTCTACCTCTCAAAGCTTATTGCAAATGTTGTATCAAGAGAGACTGAAATGTTTGTCGATTTTTTCTCAAGGGCTGCAAACAAAAGAGAGTTTATAAATGTAAAAGCACTAAATCTAAAAGAGTTCAAAGAGATAAGCAAAAATGCCAACAAAATGCTAAAACAGGTAAATAAAAGCAGAGATGCACTAGAGATTCTAAATAGTACTTTGGAGCAGAAAGTAGAAGAGAAAACAAAGAAGCTTCAAGCGCAAAATTTAGAGCTTCAATCAGTCCTAGAAGCTCAAGATAAATTTCTAAAAAATGCAATCCATGAGGTGTTTACTCCTATAGGGATTATATATGCAAATATCGATCTTATAGAGCTAAAAATTGGAAGAACCCGCTACCTAGACAAAATAGAAGCAGCTGCAAAAACAATACATAACATATATAGTGACCTCTCATATATCATAAAAAAAGATAGAGGAGTTTACAAAAAAAATAGAGTAGATTTTAGCAAATTTCTAAAAAATAGAATCGAATACTTCAAAGAGTTAGCAAGTGGAAATGATGTCCATATTGTGGGTAAAATAGAGAAAAACCTAGAGATATATTTCAATCAAAACGAACTAGAGAGGGTGGTTGATAACAACATATCAAATGCTATAAAATACTCATTTCAACAGAGCAAAATTGAGATATCCCTAAAAAAAATAAAAGAGGATTCTAGAGAGGATAAAATAGAGCTAAAAATTGTAAATAGAGGCAAAACTATAGAGAATCCAGATAGGCTTTTTGAGAGATTTTATAGAGAAGATGAAGCTAGAGGAGGATTTGGACTAGGTCTAAACATCATAAAAGAGATATGTGATAAAAATAGCGTAAATATCTCCGTAAAAAGTGAAAATGGTAAAAATGTATTTATCTACCACTTTCACAGAGCAGAAGAGAGTGAAATCCTCTTAGCTTGAGAGGAGTTTTTTTGTCATCTCGCTTACTCTTTTTCCATCTGCTACGCTACCTATCTTTTTTGTAGCTACTCCCATCACTTTTCCCATATCTTTTGGGGATGATGCTCCTACTTCACTTATGATTTTTCTAACCTCAGCCTCTAGTTCGCTATCATCTAGTTGTTTTGGAAGATATGAGACTATTATCTCTAGCTCTTTCTCCTCTTGTTCTACCAAATCATCTCTCTTTGCCTCTTTGTATTGAGTGATAGCCTCATCTCTCTGTTTTGCTGCTTTTTTTAATACAGCTAAAACATCATCATCACTTAACTCTTTTCTCTCATCTACCTCTATCTGTTTTATTGCACTCATTATCAGTCGCAAAGTATCTCTTTTGAAGTTCTCTTTTGACTTCATAGCTTCTTTCATATCGCTACTTATTCTATCTTTCATTGTACTCATAAAAATCCTTTGGAATGTTGTTTGCTTCAATTATATCAAATCACTAGCGAAGGATAGCTGATGAAGCACAAAAAGGATTTGGTTTTAGCTCTAATAGTTGGGGCAATATTTAGTGGGTGTGTCAACACAAGTGACCCAAAGATGACATTTGAGCCACCTCAATATGTAGAAGAGATTCCACAAAAAGAGGAGATTAGGCAGTATGGAAATCTAGGAAGTCTTTATGGACAAGGAAAAGCTCCTCTCTTTTCAGACAGGAAAGCTGTGAGAGTAAATGATCTTTTGACAGTTATAATAAATGAGAATGCAACTGCTTCCTCAACTGCACAAAAGGCAACAAATGAAAATGGCACACTAGGTCTTGGCGGACTAAATATGGCAAACAACAATGCAAACGCCCAAAACTCTACAGCATCAAAAATAATAGACAAAGTAAACTCAATCACAAATCTTGGAGCAACGCTCAACTCCCAAAACACATTTAATGGCTCAGGTTCACAATCAAGAACTGAAAATTTCAACACAACGGTAACAGCTAGGGTTATAAAAATCATGGAAAATGGCAACTACTTTATCGATGGTGCTAGAGAGATTCTCATAGAGGGTGAAAAGCAGATTATCAGAGTGAGTGGAGTTGTACGACCTTTTGATATCACAAGAGATAACACAATAAACTCAAGATATATTGCAGATGCAAAAATACTCTATCACACTCAAGGCGATATATCAAAATCTACAGAGAAAAACTGGGGTACAAAGCTTGTAGAGAGTATCTGGCCTTTTTAAAAAGAAACTCTTATATAGATTCCACACTCGTTTCACTTATTAGTGATACAATGTAGCTAGATTGCAAAGTAGCTATCTAGCTCTAGCTATCAATAAGGAGTGGATTATGTCTTTGAAAAAAATAGATCTTGATATTTTGGGAATGACTTGTTCTGCTTGTTCTTCAAGGGTTGAAAAGCAGGTTGCAAAGATGGAGGGTGTAGAGCAATCTAATGTAAATCTAACAACAAGTAGAGGCACATTTACTATCTTGGATGATACACAAGATGCTACATCAATTATCAATGAGATTCAAAAACTAGGTTATGATGCAAAAATAGCCAAAGGTGGAATCAAAAAAGAATCACAAAATGAGCTACGCAAAAAAAGAGATATAGTTATCTTGAGTGCGACTCTTAGTGCTCCGATGCTCTTGGCTATGATTGATATGCTACTTCCAACTCCTCTTATTCCTGATTTTTTTCATAACGCTTTTTTCCAACTTCTCTTGGCTAGTATAGTGCAGTTTTATTGCGGTTGGCAGTTTTACAAAGGTGCTTGGGCAAATATCTCTCATCTTAGTGCAAATATGGATGTGCTTGTGGCTCTTGGCACAAGTGCGGCTTACTTTTTTAGTGTTTATAACATAACAGTAGGTGGAGATCTCTATTTTGAGACTTCTGCGGTTTTGATTACGCTTATATTATTGGGAAAATATCTTGAAGAGATGGCCAAAGGAAAAACAACTGAGGCTATTAGTAAGCTTTTAAATCTAAGCCCCAAAAAAGCTACTTTGCTAAGAGATTCTAAAGAGATGATAGTTCCTATCAATCAAGTGCAAAAAGATGACATCATCTTGGTAAAACCCGGAGAGAAGATTCCAGTTGATGGTGAGGTTATTTCTGGAGAGAGTTATGTTGATGAATCTATGATAACAGGAGAGAGCAAACCAACTATAAAAAAAGCGGGTCTTACTGTTATTGGAGGCACGATTAATGGCAATGGTTCATTTCGATTTAAAGCGACACATCTAGGCGAGGAGAGTTTTTTATCTCAAATAGTAAAAGTGGTAGAAGAGGCACAAGGGAGCAAGGCAAATATCCAAAGATTTGCAGATGTGATTAGTGGATATTTTGTTCCCTTTGTTATTGTTGTAGCCATTGCTACTTTTATTTTTTGGTATTTTTTTGGAACAGATGCAGAACTTGATACATCTATTATCAATATGGTGGCAGTATTAGTTATCGCTTGTCCGTGTGCACTAGGTCTTGCGACACCTACTTCTATCATGGTGGGAAGTGGCAAGGGTGCTCAAAATGGACTGCTATTTAAAGGTGGGGAGCATTTAGAAAATATGCAAAATGTCACCGCTGTAGTTTTTGATAAAACCGGCACAATCACTGAGGGAAAACCAACTGTAGTAGATACAAAATCAAAAGAGCCAAAAAGGTTGCTACAAATTGCAGCCTCTTTAGAAAAATACTCCCAACATCCTATCGCTCAAGCAATAATAGAGCACTATCAAGGGGAGATTCTGGAGGTACAAAATGTTCAGGCATTTACTGCTGAGGGAATCGTAGGAGAGATTGAGGGCAAAAAGGTGGCTCTTGGGAGTAAAAAGTTTATCCAAAAAGAGGTAGAGGTGTTTGATGAAGAGATAGAAGATGCATCAGCTTCTCATGTTTATGTAAGTTTTGATAATGAATATTTAGGTTTTATATCAGTTTCTGATGCAATTAAACCTAGTGCAAAAAGTGCGGTAGATGAGCTTAAAAAGCTTGGAATAAAAGTCTATATGCTAACAGGAGATAATAAAAATAGTGCATCATACATAGCAAAACAAGCAGGCATAGAAAATGTGATCGCTGAGGTTTTGCCAACTCAAAAAGCAGAAACTATCAAAAAGCTTCAAGATGAGGGTGAAATAGTAGCAATGGTTGGAGATGGTATCAATGACGCTCCAGCTTTAGCCACCGCAGATGTGGGGATTGCTATTGGAAGTGGTACAGATATCGCCATCGAATCTAGTGATGTCACACTACTTCAAGGAGATATAAGCGGTGTTGCCAAAGCGATCATTTTAAGCAAAAAAACGATGATAAATATCAAACAAAATCTCTTTTGGGCACTGATTTATAACATAATAGGTATCCCAATAGCAGCAGCTGGATTTCTAAACCCAATAGTAGCAGGAAGTGCTATGGCATTTAGTTCTGTTTCTGTCGTAACCAATGCTTTGAGACTAAAAAGAGTCAAACTAAAATAGAGGAGTTAAGAATGTCTTATATCCATAAAAAGTGAATAATAACTTAAAAACCAATCACAATCCTCTACTCTCCTCTGCATTCCACGCTCACTACACTCTAATTTGGTATAGTCTATAAATTTACTTCGACATAGTGAAGTGTGAAGTGAAATTCAGCCAAAAAGGAGAAGAAAATGATAAGGAGAGAATTTATAAAGCAAGGGGTTTTAGGAGGCGGAGCTTTAATGCTTGGGAGTTATACTCAACTAAGTGCCTATGGCAACAAACAACCTCAAAGAGGGATTTTCATAGATCAAGATTTGCCTATTCCTCCTTTGGCAGAATACAAAAGAGTTGCTTCAAAAAAAGAATTTTCTCTTGAAACAAAAGAGGGCACAAAAAGCTTTTTTGAAAATACATCTACAAAAACCTTTGGTGTCAATGGAGATTTTCTAGGGCCTACAATCAAAGTAAATAATGGTGATGAAATAAAAATAGATGTCAAAAATTCTCTAAATGAGGATACTTCAATGCACTGGCATGGACTACATGTTGAGGGCAAAGATGATGGTGGTCCACATCAACTCATCAATCCATATAGGACATGGAGTCCTGAGTTTAAAATAGATCAAAGAGCTTGCACGGCCTGGTATCACCCTCATCAAATGGATAGGACTGGTTATCAAGTCTATATGGGAGTTTCTGGATTTTTTTTGATTGATGATGAAAGTAGCAAAAATCTACCACATGAGTATGGAATTGATGATATTCCTTTGGTGATTCAAGATAGGAGATTTGATAATAGTGGAGAGCTTGAGTATATCTTATCTATGCATGATAAAATGATGGGAATGAGGGGCGATACTTTTTTGATAAATGGAGCAATAGCTCCAACATTTAAAGCAAAAAAAGAACTTGTGAGATTTAGAATTTTAAATGGCTCAAATGCCAGAATTTATGCATTAGGTTTTCATAATGGCATGGAGTTTGATGTTGTTGGTAGCGATGGTGGACTTTTTCAAAAACCACAAAGAACAAGCAAAATTCTTCTTTCACCTGGTGAGAGGATTGAGATAGTTGTCAGATTTGAAAAAAATCAAGAGATAGCACTATTTGACTATATAAGCAGAAGCTCTCTTATGAAAGTAGCGACAAAGAATCTAGAAAAATCACCCTACTTACCAGAAGAGATAGCTGAGCCTTTTGAGATTGTTGGCTCAAAAGATGAAAAAATCAGATATTTTGATTTAAGCATGAGGAGAGGAGCAGGATTAATCAACAATAAAAAAATGGATATGTCACGAATTGATGAAGAGGTGGAGCTTGGAAAAAGTGAAATTTGGAGGATTAGAAGCAATCAAAGAATGATGATGCGTATGCCACATCCATTTCATATGCATGGTTGCTCTTTCTTGATTCTAAGAAGAGATGGACGACCTATCTACTCTTTTGAAAAAGGAGCGAAAGATACAGTTCTTATTGGTAGTGGCGAAGTTGCAGATGTGAGAGTAATCTTTCACAAAAAAGCAGATAGAGATAATCCATATATGTATCATTGTCACAATTTAGAGCATAAAGAATTAGGGATGATGGGACAATTTACAGTTGGTTAGAAACTAGAGTTAGAGAATCTAGCAAGCTTATCTTGCTAGATTACTACTTCTCTCTTGATACTCTTCAAGATCAATCTCGCCCTTGGCGTATTTTTGGTCAAGTATATCTTGAGCTGTATTTTTCTTCTTAAAATCATCTTTTTTGTTATTTAGAAAAAAGAAAACAAGCACAATAGCAAGTATAATAAATATGCTAAGCCAACTAAATCCCATAAAACCATATCCTCCGCATTCTCCATGAAACATATTCATTTGTTCTCCTTTCCCTTGATTGTATCCTTTTATTGTGTAGTAAGTGTGTAGATAGAAAGATAGCTCTTTTTTCTTAGCCTATAAAAAGATCAGGGTCAAGAGTGAGTAGGATTCTTATGCCATGCCAACATGCTTGTTCTTGGAT
>JAABSR010000069.1 GCA_011390245.1 Campylobacterales bacterium | reverse complement strand
GATGAGGAGACTTTCAATATAGCATCTTTGATGGTAAAAGATGGTGCTTCTCCTTCAAGAGTGGCTAAAAATCTCAACTCAAGAGAGCCACTTTGTAGGGTTAGGCTCCTATCTTTAGCACTTAGCACTTTGGAGCTAAGCTGCAATGCAAAAGTGGCCTCAATGTATATATCACAAGATATGCTAAAGCAGTGTGGAGCAGATGAGGATGATAGTGAAGATTTTATAAGTCACGCACTCTCTTTGCACTCTGTTGAGGCTGCAATTTTTGCAAGAGAGAGAGTGGATGGATGTAGGATTTCACTTAGGACAAAATCAAAAGATGCCAATAAGATATTGAGTACTCTTGGTGGCGGAGGACATGGAAAAGCAGCAGGAGTGGTCTTGAGCGAGAAGATTGGTGTAGCAATAAAAAAAGTGACAGAAGCAGTATGTAAGGATTTAGATGAGTAGAAGTAATAATGGATCAAGTGCAAAGGTTTTAGTGTTAGTAATCATTTTGGCACTTTTGGGCGGGGCTTTGTATATTTCAACCTCAGAGCTATTTGAGAAAAATCCACCTCAGATAAAAACTAGTGGCGAGGTTTATTGGAATCTAAAAGAGCCAATAGTTGCAGAGATTAGTGATGATAGTGGCATTGTTAATTATAAGATATTTATTCAAGGAGATGGCGAGAGAAGGCTTTTGAAAAATGAGGTCTTAAGAGAGCCAAAAAAGGAGATTCTTGTAAATATCGACCCACCCAAAATAGGATTTGGTAGAGATAGTGAGAGCTATAAATTTATCATAGAAGCAACAGATAGCAGCAAGTGGAATATGCTAAATGGAAATAGTAGCTCTTTTGAGATAAATATCAAAATAGATACCAAAAGGCCAATACTACAAACTATCGCAAGCTCATATAAGATTATTAAAGGTGGAGTAGCTCTTGTGATATTTAAAGCAGAAGATGAGAATCTAGATAGGCTAGAGATCATACAAGGTGATAGGAGAGTTGAGCCTTTCCCTTTTCACAAAGATGGCTACTACATCTCTTTGCTCTCATGGTCAGTAACTGATGAAAATTTTGATGCAAAGATAGTAGCGATGGATAAGGCTACAAATAGCACAATAGTCCCTATCAATCTTTTCAAAAAAGATAAATCCTACTCCTCTTCAGATATCGTCCTAAAAGACTCATTTATTGATGGAAAGATCACCTCTTTGATCGAAGAGATAGGTGCACATGAGTATCTAGATAGCTCTAAAATAGAGAAGTTTAAATTTATAAATGAAAAAATAAGAGCACAAAATGAGGAGATAATCAAAAAAGCTACTACAGTAGAAAGTATGGAATTAGTAGGTGGAGATTTTAAGATAGAGCCATTTTATCCTCTCAAAAATTCAGCTGCTGTTGCATCTTTTGGTTCCTATAGAACTTTTTCTTATGAGGGAGAGAGGGTTAGCAATTCATACCATATGGGATTAGATTTGGCTAGTACTCAAAATGCTGATATTATCTCAAACAATAGCGGAGAGGTTGTGTTTGCAGATTTTATTGGAATCTATGGAAATACTATTATTTTACACCATGGATTGGGGCTTCATACTCTCTACTCTCACTGTTCTCAACTAAATAATACAAAAGGTCAACAAGTATCCCCAAATCAAGTTATCGCAAAAAGTGGCATAACAGGATTGGCACTAGGCGATCATTTGCATTTTGGAGTGGTTGTAAATGGCATAGAGGTAAGACCTGAGGAGTGGATGGATGAGAAGTGGATGGATGAAAGTATCTACTCAGTCATGAGAACAGCTATAAAATTTATAGATTCTAAAGAGTAACATGATCAAGGCAAAACAGAAGAATCTAAGAGTTTTTGAGATCGAGATAGACAGCAAAGATGAGTTTTTTGCATACATGGAGAAAAACTATATTTTGCTAAAAGAGTATCTTTTGGTTTTGAGAGGGAGTGTGGATTCTGAGGTAGAGGAGTACTTAAGAGTAAGAGCAATAGGCTTTTATAATGCAAGTTTGAAGCCTCTAAATAAGTTAAGCAGCACAAATATAGATATAGAGTATAAAAATAGCGAAGAGAGCGAAGAGGTAGAGGAGAGAGGCAGAGGGGATGTCTGTTTTTTTAGAACCATAAGAAGTGGTGAAGAGATAGAAGAGAATGGAAGCGTGAGCATTTTCGGAAGAGTAAATAGCGGAAGTAGAATCTTTAGCAAGGGAAATATCTCTATTTTTGGTGAGGTAGATGGAGTTGTAGAATCTGAGGGTGATTTTATGGTTATCCAAAAAATAGGGAGTGGACATGTTGTATTTAAAGGTGAAATATTAGATAATGACAAAATTGTAGGTGGAATGAAAAAGATCTATCTAAAAAATGAGATAATAATTATAGAGGATGTGTAGTTGCTACAAAGAACTATCAAAAATAGTGTAGAGATTGTAGGTATAGGGCTTCATAAAGGCGTACCTATCAAAATGAAGCTAGAGCCGATGCCAGAAGATAGCGGTATCAATTTTTATAGAAGTGATTTGGGTGTTGCTATCCCTTTAAAGATAGAGAATGTTGTAGATACAACCTTGGCAACGGTCATCTCAAGAGAGGGAGTTAAAATTTCAACAATAGAGCATCTATGCTCTGCTATCTACTCTTATGGGATAGATAATATGCTAATTTCTGTTGATAATGAAGAGATACCTATTATGGATGGCAGTTCTATGCCTTTTTGTATTCTCCTAGAAGAGGCTAGAGTGCTAGAGCAAAAGAGAGCTAAAAAGTTACTACGCATTAAAAAAGAGGTATCTATAAAAGAGAAAAACAAAGAGGTCACTTTATTGCCTAGCTCCACTCCTGTTTATGAGTTTAAGATAGACTTTGACCATCCAGTGATAAGAGAGCAGAGTTTTGCCTTTAACTTCTCAACCACCAACTATAGAACTCAAATAGCCAAAGCTAGAACTTTTGGATTTTTGCATGAAGTGCAATACCTAAGAAGCAAAAATCTAGCACTTGGAGGCTCTTTGCAAAATGCCATAGTGTTGGATGATAAAAAGATACTAAATAGTGATGGACTAAGGTACAATAATGAGTTTGTACGACATAAGATTTTGGATGCAATAGGTGATCTTTCACTTTTAGGCATGCCAATTCTAGGCAGATATAGATCTTTTGCTGGAAGCCACAATCTAAATCATCTGTTAACTCTAGAGTTGCTAAAAAGTAGCGATTGTTATGAGATAATCCCTTTTGAAGAGGTTATGGATTTAAAACTCAAGAGTTGCTATGCAAAAGCCTACAGCTGATGTTGTACTAATCGCTCTAACTCCACCTGCAAAAGTAGGTCTCTATATTGATAAGAATCTTTATAAGAGCTATATCCTCCATGAGCAAATAAGCGAATCCCTATCACCTCTTTTTGAAGAGCTTTTTGCAGAGTATGAAATAAAAAATATTTTATATGCAAAAGGACCAGGCTCTTTTATGGCTATAAAAATCTCCTATATTTTCCTAAAAACACTAAGTATTGCTAAAAATATAGATATCTACGCAGTAGAGGGGTTTGAGTTTAATAAAAATTCACCCATCAAGGCAAATGGTAACAACTATTTTCACAAAAGAGATGGAAAGATTGAGATAGGGTTTTTGGACGATTCTAGGCTTAGAGAGTTTGAGTTGCCAGAGAGTTTTGAGATAACAAAATACTCTAAAGAGATAGAACCTCTTTATGTTTTGCCTCCTATTTAACGATATCTTTGGTAGAATCTCAACTTAAATTTATTCATGTATGAAAGAGAGTGTATTAATTGATTGTAACAATCCCAGCTACAAGTGCTAATTTGGGTCCTGGATTTGACACTTTAGGCTTGGCAATAGATCTTAAAAATGAGATAACAATTAAACCAGCTTCAATAACAAGTATCAAAGTAAAAGGCGAAGGTGCTAGAAATCCAAAACTAAGAGCTGATAATATTTTTGTAAAGATATTTAATGAGATGTTTTATGATATAACCAAAACAACTGAGACTTTTAGGTTTAGCTTTGATAATAAAATACCAATTTCAAGAGGACTTGGAAGTAGCTCAGCTGTGATTGTGAGTGCATTAGCAGCAGCTCATTTTTTAGCTGGAGTAGAGATAGAAAAAGAGGATCTTTTAAATATAGCACTCAAATATGAGAATCATCCAGATAATATAACACCTGCTGTTATGGGCGGATTTAATATGGCTATGCTTTCACAAGAAGGGAAAGTGATTTCAAGAAAAAGAGATATGCCAAAAGAGCTAAAAGCTGTAATGGTAATCCCAAATAGACCTACTTCAACATCTTTTTCTAGATCATCTCTACCAAAAAAGTACTACACAAGGGATATTGTTTTCAATATAGGAAGATGTTCGTTTTTATCTTATGCATTTTTCAACCAAGATTGGGAGCTTTTAAAAGAAGCATCACTAGATAAACTGCACCAAAGCTATAGAATGAAGGCGATTCCAGAGCTTTTTAAGGTGCAAAAGTGTGCACTTGCAAATGGTGCATTGATGAGTACACTCTCAGGAAGTGGATCATCTTTTTTCAATCTAGTGCATGAAAGTGATGCCTCTATGCTACAAGACGCATTTTTGCGACAGTTTTCAAAATTTAGAATCGAGGTTTTTGATTTTGACAATAATGGCGTAGAAATTGCCAATTGAATTAGCTATATATAAGAATTAAAAAGATAGAATATTAGATTATGTCCAAACCAGTAAGGATGTGCATACATTGTAAGCGTAGATGTTACCAAAGTGAGCTACTGAGACTTCAACACAAAGATAATCAAATCCTCAAATATACCGGGTTAGGAAGAAGCTTTTATATATGTAGAGAGTGTTTGGGGGATAATAAAATTGCCAAGAGTGTTATAAAAAAATTTAGATTAAATAAAAATGAATATGAAAATGTTGTTAATAGCTTGAAGGAGATAGGGTTATATGGATAAAGTTAGGATACATGAGATTGCTAAGGAGATGGCTCTAAAAAGCAAAGATGTTGTAGATAAAGCCAAAGAGATGGGTTTAGATGTCAAGAGTGCTGCAAGTGCTGTCACCATGGAGCAAGCTGAGAGTTTATTAAACTATATTACAAATATTAATACAACCCCAACACCTAAAAAAGAGAGCGTAAAGGCAGTCACTAAAAATATTGAGACAAAAGAGAGCAGAAAAACGCCTACAACCTCAAACACCAAAAGAAGAATTCCAAAAAAAGAGATAGAGAGCAAAGAGAAGAGCGAAGAGATAGAGAAGATGCCTAAGAAAGATAGTGAAGAGAGCAAAGAAGTAAAAGAGGCAAAAATAGAAGAACAAGTGGAGCTAGTAGAGCCAGTAGATAGCAAAAAGATAGAGAAGCCAATAGAAGATGATATCAAAGAAGAGAAAAAGCCAGAAGAGAAGCCAAAAAAAGAGACGCTAGCTCAAGCTACAATGTTTAAAAAGAGTGGTTTGACAATAGTCAAAAAGAAAAAGCCAAAAGAGGAAAAAGTAGAGCCAAAAGAGGAAGTAAAAGAGGAGAAGAGATTCTCCGAAAGTCCAAAAGATCTACTAAATAAACTAAGTGCTCAAGATGAGAATCCATCTTTGAAAAAAAAGAAGAAAAAAGAGAAGAAACAGTCCCCTGCTCACTCTAGAAAAGAGAAAGAGGAGAAGATAGATATACTAGGACATAGAGATCTAGTAGATAAACCAGCTCAAAAAGATGATGAGGAAGAGGTAGTTTATCTAGCTGATTATCATACTATTCCTGATGAGAAAGATAAAGAAGATAAATCTAAAAAAATAGATAAAGATAAGATAAAAATAGCAAACACAAAACAGAATAGATTTATAGACAACACTCCTAGAAGATTTAAAAAGAGAAGAAAAAGACCTCAAGGATATACTCAAATAAGTGAAGATGAGAGTAGTGGTGAGACAAAAATTATTGAGATTCCAGAAGATATAAGATCTTATGAGTTTGCTGATAAGGTTGGAAAGCCAATTAGTGAAATAATCAAAATACTCTTCTCTTTAGGCAAGATGATAACAAAAAATGACTTTTTGGATAAAGATGATATAGAGATTTTATGTCATGAATTCAATGTTGATGTAAGAGTTAGTAATCCTTTGGAGCATTTAGATTATGAGAGCGATTATGATGCAATAGCTGATGAAAGTTCAGAAGAGAGACCTCCTGTAGTCACCATCATGGGACATGTCGATCATGGTAAAACTTCACTACTTGATAGGATAAGAGATTCTAGAGTTGCAAATGGAGAGGCTGGTGGGATTACTCAACATGTCGGAGCATACTCTGTCAAAAAAGGTGAAAAGCAGATAACATTTATAGATACACCTGGGCATGAAGCTTTTACAGAGATGAGAGCTAGAGGTGCAAAAGTTACAGATATTGCAATAATAGTAGTAGCTGCTGATGATGGCGTTAGACCACAAACTGTAGAGGCTCTAAGCCATGCAAAAGCTGCTGGAGTTCCAATAATCATAGCTATCAACAAAATAGATAAGCCAGATGCAAATATCGACATGGTCAAAAGCCAGATGGCAGAGAGAGATTTTACTCCAACTGACTGGGGTGGAGAGTATGATTTTGTAGAGGTTTCAGCAAAAAGCGGAGTGGGGATTGATGGGCTTTTGGAGACTATTCTTTTACAATCTGAACTGATGGAACTAAAAGCAAATCCAAATAGAGCTGCAAAAGCAGTTGTGGTTGAGAGTTCACTTGAGAAGGGCAAAGGCCCTGTTGCAACTGTTATTGTCCAAAATGGAACGCTAAATGTAGGGGATTCTATAGTTGTAGATACATTTAGCGGTAAAGTTAGAGCACTACTTGATGACTTTGGCAAAAATGTAAAAAGTGCAGGATTGAGCGATGTGGCAATTGTTACAGGTTTAGATGGTGTACCACCTGCAGGCTCAGTGCTAGTTTCAGTAGAGAATGATACTGTAGCTAGAGATTATGCTCAAAAAAGAGCTGATTATGTTAGACAAAAAGAGCTTAGTAAATCTACAAAAGTATCAATTGATGAGTTGAGTGCACTAGTTGCAGAGGGTCAGCTAAAGACGCTACCACTTATTATCAAAGCAGATGTGCAAGGCTCACTTGAAGCGATAAAAGGCTCACTAGAGAAGCTAAAAAATGAAGAGGTGAAGGTAAATATCATACAAGCATCAGTGGGCGGCATAACAGAATCTGATCTCTCTTTGGCAAGTGCTAGTGAAAACTCAGTGATCTTGGGCTTTAATGTAAGACCAACTGGAATGGTAAAAGAAAAAGCCAAAAATCAAGGTATCCAGATAAAAACATACTCAATTATCTATGATCTTTTGGATGATGTCAGGGCAATACTTGGTGGTATGATGTCTCCTGTTATTGAAGAGGAGAACACTGGACAAGCAGAGGTTAGAGATACATTTACTATCTCAAAAGTTGGCACAATTGCAGGCTGTATCGTTTCAGATGGTTCAATCCATAGAGGAATAAAAGTCAGACTAATCAGAGATGGAATCATAATCTACACAGGAAATATTGCATCGCTTAAGAGATTTAAAGATGACGCAAGAGAGGTTTCAAAAGGCTATGAGTGTGGAATTATGCTTGAGGGATACAATGATATAAAAGTGGGCGATGTTTTTGAGACATTCAAAGAGGTAGAGAGACAAAGAGAGAGCATATAGCGAGATTGTTGTGAGTAAAAATATAAAACTTGAAAGAAGCGAATCTCTACTAAAAGAGATTTTACCCGCCGCTCTTTCGACCTTGAGTGACAACAGAATCAACTCATTAAATATTACTGATGTTGATTGTGCAAGAGGCAAATATGATGCAAATGTTTACATAGATGCGCCATTTGCAAGCGAGGAAGAAAAAAAAGAGATTTTAAAACAGCTAAGGGTCGCATCTTCTATTATAGAAGAGTACTGTTTAGGTGCAACGGGCTGGTATAGATGCCCAAAGTTTCACTATAAATTTGATGAGAGTCTTGATAGAGTAAAAAGACTAGATGAGTTATTTGATAGGATTAAAAAGAGTAAATGATAGATAAAATATTAGAAGATAAGATTGCAGAAGTTATAGATTCTCTTGATGCAACTCTATATGATATTGAGATAGCAAAAGAGTTTGAGCGATCAATATTTAGAATCTATATTACATCAGAAGATGGAATCGATCTTGATAAGTGTGAGAGAGTTAGTAAGATGATATCGCCTTTACTTGATGTAGAAGAGCCTATCTATAAAAACTACTTTTTTGAAGTAAGCTCCCCAGGAGTTGAACGGATACTTTCAAAACCAAAACACTTCTCAAAATCAATCGGTGAAAATCTAAACATTAAACTAAATGATGGTCAAAAGATAAGAGGTAAGCTTGAAGAGTATAGGGATGGCACCATAAAGGTTGCAAGTGAAGATGGAGAGAAAGAGATAAAACTAGAAGATATCAAAAAGGCAAAAACACTTTTTGACTGGGGAAGTACCAAAAGTAAAAAATAGATGCTAGATCATAGCTTTTATATGGACTTAATCCTCAAAGAGGCTTGGAAAAATCAACTACTAACATATCCAAATCCAGCAGTTGGTGCCCTGATTTTAGATAGCAAAGGTGCTATTTTATCTATAGGTGCTCACAAAAAAGCTGGAGAGCCACATGCTGAAGTTTTAGCAATAAAAGAGGCATACAAAAAGATCACAAAAGATGAGCTTATTGAAGAGTTAAGCTCTAGCGAACTTCATGAGTATCTTAGAAAAAATCACAACAATATTTTTGAGGGCATGAGTATATATTCAACCCTAGAACCATGTGCCCATGTTGGCAAAACCCCTTCATGTGCAAGCTTGATATCATCTTTGAAGTTCAAAAGAGCTATTTTTGGGAGTTTTGATAAGAGTTGCATCGCAAAAGGTGGAGGAGAGATTTTAAAAGAGGGTGGCGTTGAGAGTTTAAAGATAGAGAGTAAGGGCTGCGAAGAACTTCTTGAACCTTTTATAAAGTGGAATCAAGGAAGTTTTGTGCTATATAAATTGGCACAGAGATTAAATGGCTCAATTGATGGAGGATATATATCATCTCAAGATTCTTTGGAATATGTGCACAATATAAGAGATAAGGTAGATCTTTTGGTCATTGGTGGAGATACAGTGAGGGTAGATAGACCAACTCTTGATGCTAGGCTTGTAGGCGGAAGAGCACCTGATGTGATGATATATTCTAGCAGGGATGATTTTGATAGAGATATACCACTTTTTGGAGTGAAAAATAGAGATGTGTTCATAAGCAACAACAGAGATGATATCAAAAGATATAGGTTTGTTATGCTTGAGGGAGGAGAGGGGGTTTTTAGCTCTTTTTGTGATCTAATTGATTGGAATCTATTTTTTATATCACCAAATATTAAAGGCGGTAAATCTATAAATATTGATATAAATTTGTGCAATATATGG
>JAABSR010000068.1 GCA_011390245.1 Campylobacterales bacterium | reverse complement strand
ATGAGGTATCTGCATGCTGATGCAGTGAAGTGAGCCATGTTGTCGCACTAAAACACTACAATCAATAGGCACAATCTCTCTATTTTTCACATGATTTCTCAAAATCTCCACAACCTCTTTGTCACACGAATCTCCATAGATAGGTAGTAAAATTGCACCATTTACAAAAAGAAAATTGACATAACTAGCAGGGAGTCTCTCATTGTCATAATATATTGGTGAGGGCAATGGAAGTGGGATAAGCTTAAAAGGTTCACCATCTATATTTTTAAGCTCTTTTAATTCATCTTCTAGCTTATTGAGCTCCTCATAGTGCTCATCGTTTTTATCATAGCACTTTTGGTATATTATCGTAGTAGTGTCAATAAATCTAGCAAGTGTATCGATATGAGAATCTGTATCATCACCTCTTAGGTATCCATGATTTAGCCAGTGAATCTTCTTGGCTCCAAAGTCACTCTTTAGCATTGAATCTAAGGCGTTTCTACTCATGTGAGGATTTCGGTTTTTCTCCAATAAGCACAAAGTATTAGTCAGAATCTCTCCATTTCCATTGCAATCAATACTACCTCCCTCTAAAACTATCCCTTTTTGCTCAAACTCTACACCAAAAAGCCCGCTTTTTTGAAGTTCATAATTTATTAGGTTATCAAAATTGCTAGCAAACTTTAGACCCCAGCCGTTGAAATTATAATTTAACGCCAAAAGCCTTCCATCCTCTTCAATAAATATAGGAGCATAATCTCTACACCAAGTGTCATTTGTTTTTGATTCTAAGTAAATAATATGTGAGGATTCAAGATCTAAAAACTTTTTTGCATCATTGGCATTTTCACAAATAAGCACAAGCTTCTCTCTTTTTGCTATCTCTTTTGCAATATCTCTATATGTGCTCAAAGCCTCCTCAAAATAGGAAGCCCAATCACTATCTTTATGTGGAAGAGCCAAAATCACCCCATCTTGCTTTTCCCACTCTGCAAATAATCTTCTCATCTATCTCCTTAGATTTTAAATAACTCAATATAATGTCGATATTGTATTAGGTTTTTATAAATTCATCCATTAGGAGTTTTCCATGAATGTCGGGGATAGCACCAGTGTAAAAAGTTCTTACACTGCAAATTTATCGTACTCACAAACTGAGTTCAAGGGCATGTTAAATGTTGGTGGCAAAGAGTATAATGCAGAAATATCCATAGAGAGACTCTCATTTGAGTTCAAGATGGAGAGCACATACAGAAGTGCTAGTAGTTTTCTTGGAGAGGGTGTTCTTAAAGGTTTTGAGGATTTCAAAAAATTTGATATGTCAAAAATTGATGAGATTCTAAAAAATATTGACACCCAAAAAATAGGCTATGAGGGGAAAGATCTAGATAAATTAAGCTCTCAAGAGGCAAATGATCTTCTTGGTAAAGATGGTTTTTTTAGCATAGAGAATACATCAAAAAGGATAGCTGATTTTGTGCTAAATGGTGCAGGAGATAATGTTGAGATGTTAAAATCTGGCAGAGAGGGAGTCTATAGAGGCTTAAAGCTAGCAGAAGAGGCGTGGGGAGGCAAACTGCCTGATATCGCTTATGAAACTCTTAGAGAGGCTTTAAATATTATAGATGCCAAATTTGAAGAACTAGGAATCCCACTCATTGATGATAAGGCTTAGGTGCACTCTTTAGATTTGGGTTTGATACTTTCAATCGAGAGTAGTTGTGATGATAGCTCTATTGCACTAACTGAAATAGAGACAAAAAGGCTGATATACCACAAAAAGATATCACAAGATAGTGAACACACAAAATATGGAGGCGTTGTTCCTGAGATTGCAAGCAGGCTTCATGCGATTGCTCTACCAAAAATAGTTGAGGAGATAAAATCTCACCTTAGCAGAGTAAAGGCAGTAGCAGTTACAAATGAGCCTGGTCTTTCAGTCACACTTCTAGAGGGTGTGATGATGGCAAAAGCACTCTCCTTATCTCTAAAAGTACCAATAATATCAATAAATCATCTTCTAGGTCACATATACTCACTCTTTATAGAAAAAGATGAAATATTTCCACTATCTACTCTTTTGGTCTCTGGTGGGCACACAATGATCTTGGAAGTTAGCAAAGATTGTAGCGTAGAGATAGTAGCAAGTAGCATGGATGATTCTTATGGTGAGAGTTTTGATAAGGTAGCAAAGATGTTAAATCTAGGTTATCCAGGTGGTCCATATATAGAAAAAATGGCAAAAAATGGAGATGAAAATGCTATAGATTTCCCTCTCCCTCTAAAAAATAAAAAAGAGTTAGCCTTTAGCTTTTCTGGTCTTAAAAATGCCGTAAGATTGGAGGTTTTAAAAGAGGATATAGATTCTAAAAGGGTAGAGAATATATCTGCATCATTTCAAAATATCGCTACAAAACATCTGCTAAAAGTTTGTGAAAAATATTTCAAAAATAGAAAAATAGAAACCTTCTCAATCGTGGGAGGAGCGAGTGCAAATAGATATTTGAGGGGTAAATTTCAAAACCTATGCAAAAAATATGAAATAGAGCTACTGCTAAGTGACCTAGAGTTTTGTTCAGACAATGCCGCAATGATTGGAAGAGCTGCACTTTTAAAATATAAGCGTGAAGAATTTACACACCATAGCGATTTAAAAGCCAATCCTCAAAATACAACATTATAATTAATATTTGTCTCAATGATATTTAGCTAAATTATAATCTCAGGAAAATTAAATAGATAGGAGAAAAAGAATGGCTACAGTTACGCTAAAAGGTGATACGGTTTGTAATCTAGGCGGAAAAGAACTAAATGTGGGAGATAGTGCTCCTGAAGTTGTTGTGGTGGCTACAGAACCAATGCTAAGTGAAAAAAAGATTGGTGGAGCTCAAGGGAAAAAGCAAGTTTTTGTTGTTGTCCCTTCACTAGATACTCCAGTTTGTGATTCAGAGACTAGAAAATTCAATGAAAAACTAGCTGGAACAGGTGCTGATGTATCTGTAATCTCTATGGATCTTCCTTTTGCAGGAGCGAAATTTTGCTCAACAGCAGGCATAAAAAATCTAACAGTATGTTCTGATTTTAGAAACAAAGATTTTGCAAATGCTTATGGTGTTTTGCTTGCAGATGGGCCACTAAAAGGTCTTACTTGTAGAGCTATTTTTGTTGTAGGCACTGATGGCAAAATCAGCTACAAGCAGATAGTTCCAGAGATTACTGCTGAGCCAGATTATGATGAGGTAATAGCAGCAGCTAAGTAGATTAAAGCCTTTTTGGCTTTAATCATACCCCTACCCCACACTAGTTAGCCCCTTATCAACATCATCTAGTATTGCTTCACCTTTTGCCCAGTTTGATCTAGGAATCTCTTCAAAAACAATATAACAACTAGCTTTTGGCTTTTTTGCATTTTTCTCTAGGGTTTGACTTATATCCTTTGCTATCTCCCTTTTTTGATCCATTGTCAGCTCTCCTGCTACTTTAACATTTACATATGGCATATTTTTCTCCTTATATTATATATTTAACACTTTTGCATTTTTTGAGATCGCAAAATATTCTATCCCTATCCTCTTTTGAGATCACTTTGGTTTTTAGATTCATGGAAACATATTTACCGCTACTACTCTTTTTTGATTTTTCAAGTTCATACTCTCTATCTAGTAGCTCAAAAACACAAAGCTCCATCTCTTTGATATCAGTACTTATTATTTTATATTCCCAATAACATGGAAACTCTATTTTACCCTCTCTACCTTCCATCTACTATCTCCTCTGGATTAATCACTACAAATCCTATCATTGCATTCATAAGTGCTATTTTTTTAGCAGAAAAAAGATCATCAACCCACAAAATAGACTCATTTAAAAAACCACCTCTAAGCAGCCTCTCTCTAGTTGTTCCTAAGAGCAGTGGATTTTTTGGTGTTAGCCATCTATCATCTATCCAAAGAGCTATATTGTAGATTGTGCAATCTCTAAGCTCTCCTTCTTTTGAAATCAAAATCTCCTCCCCATCTTTTTTGAGTAAATCTAGCTCATCTCTGTCGATATATTTTTTTGGATACTCTATGTCGCTATCTATCACTTTTATAATTTTGGCAATATTTGGAGTGTAAGGAGTTATAAAAGTAGTGAAATTTCCTTCAAGACTATAGAGTAGCTTTAGCTTATATAGACCATCTTTTGGAAGATCTATAGCTCTTAAGTATTTTGAGATTGCTTTTAGATTCTCCTCTTTTAGTGACCAAGAGATTCGCCACAGATGAAAGTCTATATTGCACACTCTCCCCTGCTCTACTTTTATGCTCTCAAATAGCTGGTACATATATCTTCTCTATCATCTCTTGATACTCTTGTGCTACTTGACTATCAATAGTTATTCCACCTCCGCTTTTGTAGAAAAGCTCGTTTTCATTTTTCTCTATAAATCTTATCAAAACATAACTCTCCAATTTATCTCCATCAAATAGACCACAAACTCCACTAAAAAAACCTCTATTATACTCTTCAATTTTCTCAATAATATCACAACTACTTCTCTTTGGAGTACCACTAATTGAGCCAGCAGGAAGCATAGAATAAATGATATCCCCTATTCTCTCCCTCCAATCTTTTTCTAGTTTTGCAGATATTTTGGAGCTACTTTGGTACAATCCTTTAGTATTTATTTTTTCTATCTTTCTAAACTCTTCTACATTAATATCTTTAGCAACGATTCCCAAATCATTTCTCAAAAGATCTACCACCATCACATGCTCGGAAAGCTCTTTTTTAGAATCCATCAAAATATCTTTAGCATTTTTTATAGAGCAACTTATAGTGCCCTTCATGGGATAAGTATATATTTTATCATCAAGTATCTCTACAAACTTCTCAGGAGTAAAGCAGACAAACTCATCCCTATAGTATAGATTAAAAAGCTCATTTGAAGAGCTGTATATATCAAGCAAGGATAGATCAATCTCTATTCTAGTAGGTTGAGTAAAATTTAGCATGTAGGTGTTACCTGCTCTTATCTCTTCGACTATTTTTTCAAATTTATCTCTATATTTTTCAAAAGTGATTGGAAACTTATTTAGATTTACTTTGTTAGTGCTCTTTTGGGATTGCGAGTCTTTTTTGTGGAATTTTATATCTTTTGGTAGATTTGAGAGTGGTATAATCTCATATCTCTCTCTTTTGTAGTCTATGATAAAAAAGAGGGGGGTTGTTTCTTTACCAAGTCTATTAAGTTCATCTGCAAACACTAAAACTCTACAAATTTTCCTAATTTCATAAGCTTATTGTATCTACTCTCAAGATAGTTTTCATCTTCTCTAATCTCACGAAGCTTTTCTATAAAATATTCTGATAGCTTCTGAGTAGCTCCATTTTTATCTCGATGTGCACCAATGAGTGGCTCTTCAATAATATCATCAATAATATCAGCATCTTTTAGGTCTTGAGCAGTAATCTTCATAGCTTTAGTAGCGGATTCTACTTTTGAGGGGTCATTCCACAAAATAGCAGCACAACCCTCAGGAGAGATTACAGAGAAGACTGAATATCTCATCATAGCAAGTCTATCTGCCACTCCAATAGCCAAAGCACCACCGCTTCCACCCTCGCCTATCACCACTGAGATGGTAGGTGTTTTTAGTTTTGAAAATTCAAATAGATTTCTAGCAATAGCTTCACTCTGACCTCTCTCCTCAGCCCCGATTCCTGGATATGCTCCTGGTGTGTCTATGAGCATAAGTATTGGAATCTCAAACTTTTCTGCTATTTTTGCAACTCTTAGAGCTTTTCTATAGCCCTCAGGATTTGGCATTCCAAAGTTTCTCTTGAGTTTATTTTTTGTCCCTCTGCCCTTCTCTTCTCCGATGACTAAAACCTTCTCACCACTCAAATATCCAAAAAAGCAGACTATTGCATTATCATCATAAAAGTGTCTATCCCCATGAATCTCATAACAATCAACTAAAATCGAAGAGATATAATCAAGTGCATAAGGTCTATCTGGATGTCTTGCAAGTTGTAGTTTTTGATAGTCGTTTAGATTTTTAAAGGTCTTCTCTACCTCTTTATGGAGATCTTTTTCTAGAATATCTCTAGCGTGCAGATCAGATTTGGCAATAGATGCTTCTATCTCATCTTTTATGGATTTTATTTTTTGTTCAAAATCAAGATATGTAGCCAAAAAACCACCCTACACTTTTTTAAAGATTATAACACCATTTGTGCCGCCAAACCCAAATGAGTTACTCATCACTACATCTATTTTTGCCTCTCTAGCAACATTTGGAATATAATCAAGATCACAATCTTCATCAGGGAATTCATAGTTTATAGTTGGAGGTAAAATCCCTCTCTCAAGAGACATCAAAGATATGACAGCCTCTATACCACCAGCAGCACCTAAGCAGTGTCCTATTTGACCTTTTGTAGAGCTAACTGGAGGGACATTTTCCCTGCTTCCAAAAGCCTCTTTTAGAGCTGCAGTCTCATTTCTATCATTTACAGGTGTGCTTGTTCCATGTGCATTTACATAATCAATCTTTGAGACATTTGCCATCTTTAGAGCCGCTTTCATAGCTCTAAGAGGGCCATTTGTTGTAGGGGTAGTGATATGGTTAGCATCACCACTCTCACCATAGCCAATAATCTCAGCGTAAATTTTTGCACCCCTTTTTTTTGCACACTCATACTCTTCTAAAATCAAAACTCCTCCACCCTCACCCATGACAAAACCATCTCTTTCCTTATCAAAAGGTCTTGAGGCTCTTTGTGGATCATCATTTCTTGTTGAGAGTGCTTTCATTGCAGCAAATCCACCAACTCCAATATCACAAATAGCAGCCTCAGCAGTTATTGCCATCATCCTATCTGCACCACCTAGTATGATGGTTTTAGCAGATTCTGTTATTGCATGAACTCCTGCTGTGCAAGCTGTAACATTTGAGAGATTTGGACCTTTGAGGTTATGGTAGATAGATGCAAAACCGCCAAGCATATTGGAGAGTGCTGAGGGGATAAAAAATGGAGAGATTCTCTTAGGGCCTTTGTTCAAAAAGATCTCAGTATGTCTCTGAATCGTAGGAAGCCCGCCAATCCCAGAAGCTGAAGAGATTCCAAACCTCTCCCTCTCTTCATCGCTTAGGTTATCAAACCCAGCATCATCCATAGCCTCTTTTGCGGCTTTTAGTCCAAACTGTATAAATCTATCAGCCTTTTTTGTCTCTTTTGCATCCATTATAGTGGTTGGATCAAAATTCTTTACTTCACCAGCTATCTTTGCACTATGAGCCTCATTGTCAAAAAGGGTAATTCTGTTAATGCCACACTTCCCTGCTACGATAGCATCAAAAGAATCTCCTCTGTTGTGACCCAATGAATTGATCATGCCAATACCTGTTATGACAACTCTTCGCACAAAATCTCCCTATATTTTAATATTTGCAAGAAAGAAAAGCCTAAGCGACTCTTCCCTCTATGTATTTTATAACATCTGAAACAGTTGCAATCTTTTCTGCTTCATCATCTGGAATTTCAATATTAAATTTCTCTTCAAGCGCCATCACAAGCTCAACAACATCAAGCGAATCAGCACCCAAATCTTCTACAAATTTCGACTCCTCTTTCACCTCTTCAGCAGTTACATTTAGCTGTTCGATGACAACTTCTTTTACATCATCAAAAATTGCCATTTTAGTATCTCCTTTAATTTTAAATAACTCTAGCATTCTAACCAAAAATTACTTATATTTGATTACATATACAGTCCACCATTTACTTTTATGGTCTCTCCAGTGATATAAGATGAGTAGTCACTTAGCAAAAAAGCAACACTATATGCTACCTCTTTTGCCTCTCCAAATCTCTTAAGCGGTATATTTTTTTCATATTCGCTCTTGACTTCATCTCTTAGTTCATCTGTCATCTCAGTCTTTATAAATCCAGGAGTGATTGTATTGTATCTTATATCTCTAGCAGACCCTTCAAGTGCAAAAGATTTTGTCATAGATATCATCCCACCTTTGCTAGCACTATAGTTTACTTGTCCGACATTTCCTCTCTCTGCTACTATTGAAGAGATATTTACTACAGATCCAAATCTCTTTTTGCTCATAACTTTGAGTGCCTCTTTGCAACCTATAAAAGATGAGGTCAAATTTGCTTTTATTACAGATTCAAACTCCTCTACTTTCATTCTCATTGCAAGCTTATCATGTGTGATTCCTGCGTTGTTTACAAGATAGCTAAGCTCCCCATCATTTTTGATTATCTCTGCTATTGCGGTGCTAAATTCGCTCTCGCTACTAGCATCAAAGCCTATCACGCTTGCTTCATAGCCTTCTTTTAGCATCTCATCTCTTAGAGTCAATGCTCTCTCTTCGCTACTTTTGTAGTTTATCCATACCTTCAAGCCAAAACCTGCTAAGACTCTAGCTATTTCTGCTCCTATGCCTCTGCTCGATCCAGTGATTAAAACATTTTTTCCGCTAAATTTCATGATTTTTCCTATAGATTTGGGGGATTTTGTAAGTTCTGTGTGTGTGGGCAGAAGCCCACATGGAAATAAAACCTATAATGTTATAGTCTAGATTCGTATCTTCTGAGCATGTAGAGTTTTTTTAGCATCTTCTTTCTAGCATTTATCTTCTGTTTCTTTCTCTTCTCAGTCATCGGCTCAAAAAATCTTCTCGCTCTGCACTCAGTTACGATAAGATTTCTATCAACTTGCTTTTTAAACTTTCTATACGCTTCTTCAAAAGATTCGCTCTCTTTGACTTTAATTCCAGGCATTAAATCACCACCTCTCATTAAAATTTGGGAGTGGATTATATCACAAAAAACTTCTTAGTTGCTTAACCTTGTCATGATATCTATCTCATCTTTGCTAAAGCCAGCTCTTATTCTAGCTTCTACATTTATCTCTCTTGTTTGCTTGAAGGAGTTAGGATAGATGGATTTGACTATATCAAAATAGTCTAGATTCTCCCTACCCTCTTTTAGGCATGAGAACTTAAACCATCTATCACCCTTTCTAACATGGTCTATCTCATCTTCTAGTATTATCTCTAGAGCATAAAGCAAATCATCCCTATAGACAGAATCGCTACTTCTAGCTTTTGAACTTAAAGCTATATTTGCATCCAATCCATTTGCTTCCATATATCTAGGAATCACTGCCATCCTGGATGTGAGATTTTGGGTCTTTTTTGAGGCTTCAAATAGTCCTGCATGAACAGGAAAATCCCCATACTCAAAACCTACTCTATTTAAAATCTCTTCAAGTCTTAGAAAGTGTTCGCACTCCTCTTTGGCCACTTCTAGCCAATCATAATAGTACTCATTTGGCAAATCTCTAAACCTATACGCCCCATCAATAGCCAAGTCAATCGCACTATATGCAAAATAGCATGTATAAACTTCCCAATACCATCTTTTGTGTTGAGGTTTGACCTTTTGGGGAGGTCTTTTGGATGTACAATATTTAGCACACCAAAATAAGAGGGCTTATCTAGCTCTTTTATCTCTCTTTTCATATCAAATATAGGGCTAGATTTTAAAAATCTCTCATAAAAAGAGAGAAAACTATCTATCTTCTCTTTGCTTCTTTTGGCATATAAAATCTCCT
>JAABSR010000067.1 GCA_011390245.1 Campylobacterales bacterium | reverse complement strand
CCAGGCTCTATGACAACAATACATGCTGATGATACCAAAGAGGGGATAGTGCGGATAGAGAATATGTACCTTGAAGCACGACCTAGTGCTCATGTTAATTTTATCAGAGCTCAGATTGTCTCAGCTGTAGATATTATCATACAACTTGTGAGATATCCAGATGGGACTAGGAAGGTTATAAAAATAAGTGAAGTGGAAAAGAGAATCGAAGATGGTGGGGTTGTCTCTTTGCTTGATGTGTATAAATTTCAAAGAGAGCTAACAAATGAAGATGATCTTAGAACTAGAGGCAGACATGAAGCTATAGCAACACCTAGTAGATCAATAACCAAAATGGCCATGTATGGCGTGCAGATGGATAAGAGGGTTTTTGATGATAAGTGGGAGATGCCAAAAGAGATGCTCATAGATGAGCTAGGAAAGTTTATGCCCTCTGTCATGTGTGGATGGAAAAAGGAGTATTTTTATGAGATACTCAAAAATGATGAAGATATCTTGGAGAGATGGCCACATCTATCTAGGCTTCTTAGTGAGGATTGATGATAGAGTTTAATAGCTTTTTTGCAATCCTCTTTTTAATTCTATCTATCGCTTTAGCACTTCTACTGTATCTACTGGTTCTTTTTATAAAAAACAGACAAGATCTCAATAGATTTAAAAAGGCTATATATGAACAAAAAGAGCAGATACTAGAGGAGCAAAAGAGTACAAAAAAGAGGCTAAATAAAGAGACTAGTGAGCTAAATAGATTTTTAGCAAAAATTGATGAAAAGCTTGTTTATGCAGGACTAAGTCGCCTAAACTCTTATGCATTTTTGATGATTGTTTTTACTTTTGCTATGATTGGTGCTTTTTTGTTCTATTTCTTGCTTCAAAATATGCTTGCTGTTTTGATTGGACTTCTGTTATTTGGCTATCTTCCACTAAATATTTTAAATCTTATGATAGATATTAGGGCTAGCTCTTTTAATATCGCACTTAGTGAAGCTATGTCAATACTTGTAAGGATGATGAGAAATGGAGTGGGTTTTGAGCAAGCACTAAAAAAAGCTGTGGACATATCCTCTTCTAAGCTTTTTAGGGAAATCTTCACCATCTATCTAAAAGAGAAAGACCTTATAGGTGATGAGCTAGCTTTTGAGAAGATGTCAAAAAATGTAAACTCAAATGAGGCAAGAATCTTTGCTCTCTCTATCATGATAGGGAAAAGCAGTGGTGGAAAGTTTTCTAACACACTTGAGAAGCTAGAAGAATCTATAAAAGATAGGGTAAAGCTTCAGAGGAAAGTGACAGTAGCTACTAGAGAGGCAAAAGTTGGAAGTTATATGATTATTGGCATTATTGCTGTGATTTTTGTTATGATGAATGAGAGTTTAAAGGGCAAACTAGTAGAGTATTTTTTTCAGACAGATAGTGGTAGGTTAGAATTTATGTTTGTACTACTTTGGGTTGGCTTGGGACTATTTTTGAACTCCATGATGACAAAGGTTAGATAGATGGTTAGTATAGTGTTGATTGTTACTATTTTTTTAGCCTTTGTAGCTACAAGTGGATATATATTTTATCACTACAAAAAAAGAGAGAAGATAAATAGAATCCTCTCACTTCTAAAAGATGAAAAGGTAAGTATCCTAAAAGATACTCCAACCCAAGATAGAGATGGAAAAATAAATTTAGAGTGGAAACTAATCAGAGCTGGTATGAGTAGAAGTGATTTTTTCATGACTATGGTGCTTATTTATGTGGTATTTGTAGTTTTAGTAGCAGCTGCTTTTTTCTATCTTGATAGCATGAAAGCCTATCTTGTTTTGGTCTCATTTGTTGTGTTGTCATTTTTTATGCCAAATATATATTTGGATTCTGTGCATCAAGAGAGGGTGAAAAAGATAGAGCATGATCTATCTACATTTCTAGATCTAGTGATAATTATATTAGAATCTGGAGGGGGCATGAAAAATGCACTAAAAGATGTGACACTCAAGGGTGAGAAGATATTGAGCAAAGAGCTCACCAAAGAGATAAAACAGCTTGAGGCTGAGATGACTACTTATAGTGCACAAGAGGCTTATGAAAATCTCTCCAAAAGAACTGGAAGTAAACATATTGGGGCATTAGTGGAGTTTTTAAATCTTGCTGATGAGACTGGGATTGGGGTGAAGACTATCTTTGAATCCCAATCAAAAGATATAAAAGCTGAGGAGTTTTTTGCTATAGAAAAAAAGGCAGCCACTGTTAATCTGACATTGACAATGATAATTTTTGTTTTCATAGTACCTGCACTTGGAGCTTTTATCGTCCTGCCGATGATGAATGATAGCTCTATGATGGGTGGAATATAATCTAGATAAATCTAACAAAAAAATGAGGAAAAGATGGATAAAAAATCGATTATAATAGTAGTGCTTCTCTTTTTTGTGATAGCAAGTGGAGGAGGACTCTACTTTTTGATGAAAAAAAACTCAGATATGGAAACTAAATTTGAAGCCTACCAAAATGTGATTGTTGCAAGTAGAAATATAGAGGTGGGTGAGAAGATTGAAAACGAGGATTTAGCTACTGTCTCTTTGCAGAAGAGGTCGATTCCATTTAAGATTTTGGTAGCAAGTGAGATAGTTGGCAAATTTGCACTTATGCCAATATATAAAGATGAGCCTTTCAGGGCTGAGAAGATTGCAGCTCCTGAAGAGTACTTGAGCAAAGAGGAAGAGAGTGTATCTTTGAAATTTTTGCCTAAATACGATATCTACAATATGTCTCTAGCACAATTTAGGAATCCAAACTATCTCTTGAGTAGAAACGAATCAATAGATATCATAGCTGTTGTAGATAGCGGGGGAGAGATGGTTGTAAATATCATCGCACAAAATGTAAAGATAGTAGGTTTTACTTCTAAAGGGGTAGAGCAAAAGAGTGCTCTAGAGGTAGTTGAGCCAAAATCAACTGCCAAAGATCCAAACCCTGCACCTATCAATAGATATGCTGATGAGCTTCTTTTGGATTTGGATGAAGATAGAATAAAAAAGATAGTTGAGGCTACAAATAAAGGAAATCAGTTTTGGATGATATGGGATCACAATAGCAAAAAAGAGGTATTGAAAAATATAAGAGAGGAGAACCAAGATAAAGAGATCACACTCAAAGAGGGCAATTTGACAATGGAAACTAGTAGTGAAAGAGCTATAGAGAGGGTTGAAACAGTCTATATCCCAAGATACCAAAATGTTGTGACCAAAAATAGAAGAGAAGCTACTATAAGCTTTGAAAATAGAGATGAGGTGCAAAAATATAGTGTTTTGGGCTTGAAAGATCCTCTAGGTTGTGAAAAATTTATAGAGATAGATAGCAGATATGCAAACATCAGAGAAGAGCCAAATCTGAACTCAAAAGTTCTCTTTCAAGCAAGGAGAGGTGATATTATTGGTTTTGAGAAATATATAGGAGAGTATTACGAGCTATGCGATGGTAGATATATCCATAGTAGTATCGCTACGGAGGTGGGAAGATGAGATATTTATTAGCTCTTTTGGTAGTAGCAGCTTGCACGCTTTTTGCTAGAGATATCTCAGTGGTTGTTGATGACTACAATATAGTTGATTTCAAAAAAGAGATAGAGAGTTTGAAGTTATCAAATGACGCTGTTGCAAAGGTAGAGATAGAAGATGGTGATGGCATTCTCTCAAAGGTTAGAATCTTTGGTAAAGAGATAGGAAGTGCAAGCTACATAGTAAAATTTAGAGACAAAAGCTCACAAAATGGTCTAATAAGCGTTGTAGTTGATAGTAGATATTTAAAAAAGGCTATAGAGAAGTTAAATAAAAGTATAGGCTTTGAGCAATTTAGCAATGGAAAGGTGATAATAGATGGTGAGTTTTTAGATGATAAAGAGAAGAGAAGGGTTTTTGAGATTATAAAAAAGGGTGCAATAGATATAGAGAATAATCTAATTGACCTCACAACAACAAAAAATCCACCTCTTATGATAAAAGCAAAAATGTACATTGCTGAGATAAACAACAAAGTAGGTGAAGAGTATAAAACCTCCCTAGATTTTGCAAAAACTGTTGATGTAGGAGATAGTGTTATGCCTTTGCAAGTTAGCAAAGCACTAGGAGAATCTGTCAAACTAACTGGAGGGCTTACAACTGTTGCAAATTTATTGGGAGGTAATTTCAATCTTTCAGCAACCCTAAACTTTCTCAAAGAGAGAAATGTAGCAAGAGTGCTAGATGAGACTCTCCTACTTTTAGTAGAGGGTAAAAGTGTGGATTTTCATGCTGGCGGTACTATCATGATAAGAGTTCAGAGTGTAACAGGTGATGGAACTCCTACCTCTGAGGTTAGAGAGATGCCCTATGGGCTAAGTATCAAACTTGCTGCAAGCACTATTCTTGATGAGAGGTTTGTAAATATGGAGATAGACACATCCTCTTCAGCTCTTGATTGGGTAAATGGAGTTGATGGATTACCTGCTACTACAGAGAGGAGAGTTAGTACAAATATAGTAGCTGAGAGCGGCAAAACAATAGTTCTAAGTGGCCTTTTAAATCAAGAAGATGCAAAAATGAGTTCAAAAGTTCCACTTCTTGGAGATATACCAATTATTGGAGCTCTCTTTAGTAGTAAGAATTTTCAAGAGGGCAATAGCGAACTAGTCTTTTTTATCACTCCATATATTATCAACCTAAAAGATGAGCCTTATGAAGAGATACCAACTATGAAAAATATACTCAAAAATGATTACTTCACAGAAGATAATCCAGAAAGTGACTACAACAAAACAAAAATTGGAGAAGATAAAGAGATACATAGAGCTGTAAAAAGATTGCTAAATGTGGAGGATTGATTTATAGGTATCTTATTTGCTTGTAAAGTGCAGAGAATTTCTTGAATAAAGGGGTAAACTGTGAGTCAAACAATAAGAGAGCTGTACTTTTCAGCTCTGTATGACAAAAGTGATGCTACAAAAAGATTATCAACACCAAAGTCAATAGATGACTATTTTGAGAAGCAAGAGGCTACAAAAAAAGCTATAGATCATCTTGAAAGAGGTGATAGTGTGCCTGAGGAAATTGCCAAAGTTGTAGATGTAGAGGCTTTAAAAAATAGCATCAACTCTAGCAATGAAGCAGAGGATGCAACAAATGCTCTAGCATCTCAAATAGGTGGATCAAATAATAAATTAGATGAATTTGTGCCAAAAAATATTGGCGAGAAGATGGCTATAGAGGATTATGAAGAGTGTTGCAAAAAGCTTCTTTTGAGCGTGAAAAAAGAGGAGGCATTAGAGAGCAGTTTATCTCCACAAGATAGAGTAAAAAAAGAGATAGAAGATATGCTAGGCAAGGTTTTAGTCAATTCTAAAGCCATAGATTTAGGAGAAGAGGTCAAAGAGCTTTTTAATCCACTAGAGCGTAAAGATGAAGAGATAAAAGAGAGTGAAAATATAGTGAGCATTTTTGATGAGCACTCAGGTAAAAATGTGGATATAGCTTTAAATGAAAACTCCATAAAGAGGCTGGTTGAAAAGTTTGGAAGTCTAGAAGAGGCTGGGGATTATGTCAAGGGGTGGTATTTTGATGCTGCCTATAGAGTTGGCTATCTAAAAGCAGATGGAGATAGTGATGGCAAGATATCTTTTGATGAGGCAAAAGACCTAAAAGCCCTAATAGGTATCCAAAAGAGTGAAGAACCAACATATATGTCACTAAATCAGGCTATAAGTGATAGAGAGAAAAGAGATGACTTTTTGGATAAGTTTGGGTATATTGATAATATGAGTGATTTTATAAATAACTCTATATTGCAAGATAGAGATATTGATGGAGGGCTGAATCTTTCTGAGATAGTGGGCGAGGAGAGATCAGCTGATGTTGCCTCAGCTATTGTTTCAGAGAAGAGGATGGATATTTTTGAGTTCAACTCTCTAGCTTATGGATTTGAAAATGATCTCTTTTCATTCATAAGTAGATTTGCAAATATGTTAGAGATGGATAACCTCTTAAGTAGAGATTCTAAAGATAGCGAAAAAGAGACAAAACAAGAGATAAAACAAGAAGAGAAGGAGGTTGTAGTTTGAAGATTGAAGTGATAGGAGATAATACCATTGAGGTTCATGGTGATATTGTAAATGTGAGAGATTCGGATTATTTTAGAGATAAGGGTAAAGAGATTTTAGATGTTAGTGATGGTCTAAAAATATATATAATAGATTCTGATACCATCACATCATCTGTGATAGGTTTTTTGCTAAAGATGGCAAAAAGAGATGGCAAGAAAATAGAACTCTATGTAAAGAGTAATCATCTTGGGGAGATGCTGAAAAATATGGATCTTTTAGAGATTTTTAATGTCAAAAAAATTGAGGATTCTATTTAAATGGTTTCTTTTTGTTCATGAAGAAATTTACAATATTATCAATAAAAGCATCATTTTTTCTCTCTTTGAGGTATGCTATGTAGAGCTTTCTTTTTAGTTTACAGCCTCTTATTTTAGATTCAAAGAGGTATCCTTTTGATATCTCATCAGAAATAACACATTTTGAAAGAATCGCAACAGTTGGTTTTTTTTCATCTTTTTTTGCATTTAGGATTGTCTGCTTCACTGAGGTAGAGCTACTTACTATGCCTTTGATATCAAAACTTGTACAATCAACACCGATATCCTCTAAAGATTCATTTACCACTCTTCTTGTATGACTTCCCCATTCTCTACATATCCATGAGTAGCTAGTGAGATCATCTTTGTTGCTGTATTTTGGTAGCTCACTATTTGAAAAAAGTACTAACTCATCCTCTAGCCACTCTCTATAAATTATGCTATCTTTGAAGACTGGTGATTCTATAAGTGCTAAATCTATCTTTTTATCCAAAAGTTGTTCTACTACCTCAGAACTTACTGATATTTTTAGAAATATATCATTCTCAATAGTTGATTTAATATCGTTTATATAGGTGGGTAATATGTAGTTTCCAATAGTAAAAGAGGCACCAATAGTTAATGTTAGTTTTTTATCCAACATCTTTAGCAGCTCTTTTTCTGCACTGTTTAGGCACTTCTCAACCTTTTGACAAATGCTTAAAAGCTTTTCACCATCGTTTGTAAGTATGATGCCATTTTTTTTTCTATCAATAAGTTTTGCATCAAGATATTCTTCGATAAATTTTATTTGTTGAGTAACTGCAGGTTGTGAAATACCAAGTTTTGCAGAAGCTTTTGAAAAACTTTTTTCTTTTACAACAATCAAAAAAGTCTCCATCTTTGCGAAATCTCGCAGCATCTCTACACCTTTAATTTAAGAATTACTTATATGTCAGTCATATAATAGTTACATATAATAGTTATGGGAAGAATTATAATTAAAAATAATATTAAACTAACTTAACTTTAGATTATAACTTATATATTGATCTTTGTATGGGAGTTTTTTACACACTTTAGAGGTGACCTTAATAATTTTCTTGTTAGAATAGATAAAATTACGACAAAAAGTGAAAGATGGAAGAGCTATTAAGCGAGCTAAATTCTGCTCAAAGGGATGCTGCTACTCATATTGATGGAGCTATGTTGATACTTGCTGGTGCTGGTAGTGGAAAAACCAAAACACTTACAACAAGACTAGCTTATCTAATTTCTCTAGGGATTGACCCTGCAAGCACTCTAACTTTGACCTTTACAAATAAGGCTGCAAAAGAGATGAGAGAGAGAGCACTCTCTATGATAGATTCGCCTATATATCCGCCATTGCTTTGTACTTTTCACAAATTTGGACTACTGTTTTTAAAATTTAATATAAATAGAATTGATAGAAGATCAAATTTTGTACTAATAGATAGTGATGATAAGAGAAAGATTGTAAAAGATTTAAATGATGAACTCTCAAATAAACTAATAGAGAGTGAAATTTCTAGATTGAAAAACTCACTTATCTCACCGCAAGAGGCGATATCAACAGCTGAATATAAAAATCAAAAAATAGTTGCATCAACTTATGAAAAGTATGAAAATTTCCTAAGCGATAAAAACTTAGTGGATTTTGATGATCTTTTGGTTTTTACATATAAAATATTGCTAAGTGATGAAGAGTTGTGCAGAGAGATTAGCGATAGATATAGGTATATAATGGTAGATGAGTACCAAGATACAAACGAAATACAGTACAGAATCCTAAAAAAACTTTGCTTTAACCACAACAATATATGCGTAGTTGGTGATGATGATCAGAGCATTTATGGCTGGAGGGGGGCAAATATTAGAAATATTTTGGACTTTCCAGATAATTTTTCAGATGCAAAAATAGTAAAGCTAGAGGAGAACTACCGCTCCACAAATCAGATACTAGATGTTGCAAATGAACTTATTTCTCACAATAGAAGCAGGCATGGTAAAAATCTAAAAAGTAATTTAGGAGATGGAAAAGAGGTAGAGGTTTATGAAAGTCAATATGAGCAGCTAGAATCTCAAAAGGTAGCAAAGTCTATAAGAAAACTCCTAGATAGCGGAGTAAACCCAAATGAGATAGCAGTGCTTTTTAGGTTGAATGCTTTAAGTAGATCTATAGAGGATGGATTAAATAAAGAGAGAATCCCTTTCAAGCTTGTAGGTGCGGTGAGGTTTTATGAGAGAGCTGAGATAAAAGATTTGCTTAGTTATTTTAGGCTTATTATCAATACTGATGATGATTTCTCTCTAAAAAGAGTGATAAATAGACCAAAAAGAGGCATAGGAAAAGTCACTTTTGAGAAACTTCAATTAGGAGCATTTGAAAACAAAAAATCAATATATAGATATTTTAGAGATTGCAGTGAGGCAAAAAGCCTCATAGGAGATAAATCATATAAGAGTTTGGATGAATACTTCTCCAACCTAGAGAGATTACAAGAGATAAAAAATGAGTCATCAATGAAGTTTCTAGATGAGTTTGAAAATCTAATAAGCTTTAGAGAGAGCTACAAAAACTCTCCAGATTCTATAGATAGGACTTCAAATATTGATGAGTTTTATGGGATGTATAGAGACTATGTGATCTCAAATCCTATGAATGGCTTGGAGGATTTTTTAAATGAACTTTCGCTTCAAAGCGATCAAGATGCTATAGATGATGCCACTATCTCATGTATGTCAATACATGCTAGCAAAGGTTTAGAGTTTGAGTATCTTTTTGTGGTTGGGCTAGAGGAGGGCTTTTTTCCTCTAAATCGTGATGGTGTTGATATCGAAGAGGAGAGGAGATTGGGTTATGTGGCTTTTACTAGAGCAAAAAAAGAGCTAGTTTTGAGCTATGTCAAATCCAGAAACTACAGAGGCAGAAGAACTGAGCTAATAAAAAGTAGATTTTTAAAAGAGGCTGGACTTATAAAGGGAAGCCTAAACATCTCTCAAAGCAGTAGCTATAAAGTAGGAGATTTCATAGAGCACAAGATTTTTGGCTATGGAAGAGTTCTAGGGCTAAACAAAGCTGGCAAAGAGTATAAACTAAAAATAAATTTTGGAGGAGTGCATAGAGAGATACTCTCCTCCTTTGTCAAGAAGATTAGTTAGCTTGCCAACTATTTTTTGGGTTCTTCTTTTTTTGATATATATGCAGCTAAGCTCTCCATATCACTTGAGCTCATAGATCTAGCAGCTGTCTGTTTTACAAATCTAGCAGCTCCTTTGTACTCTTCGTCTTGATAGCTAAAAAGAGCATCCGCTATCTCTTTTTTGCTAAGAGAATCTATTGAGACGCCATTTATCTCTTTTTCGCCACTATCTCC
>JAABSR010000066.1 GCA_011390245.1 Campylobacterales bacterium | reverse complement strand
TATCTGCTATCGCCATTCCTGAGGCATCATCTGCAGCTTTATTTAGTCTCAAACCAGAACTTAACTTTTCAAGTGAGTACGCAATCTCTCTATTATTTTTTACACCTAGCTGGTGAGCGTTTAATGCACCAATATTAGTGTTTATCCTAAAACTCATCTTCGCATCCTTTGCTAAAATATTCTAAATGGGAAAAAGCAAGATGTGTTCCAAAACATAAAATAGGCTTATTTAGGCATATATTCAAGGCTTTATCATGTTATCTAGTGCATAGCTAGCTATTTCACCAAACATATAAACTACTACTAAATATTGCATAAACAAACAAATGAATATTATTTATTAATTTAAAAGTGCTAAAATATATCAATGTAAACAATCACGAGATAGTTGAACTATGAAAATGATAAAAATCCAGATGTACTAAGATAGAGAGGACAAATCTCAAAAATAGTTTCACAGAGGAAAATTTAATATTTTATAGGAGGAGAAAATGAGCTACTGTATGGTTATAACCACACTTCCAAATCACAAGGAGGCAAAAGATCTTGCTACTTTGTTGCTAAAATCAAAACTTGCAGCATGTGTGCAAATCAGTGGAGTAGAATCCTATTTTGAGTGGGATGGAGAGGTTAGGTGCGAAAGTGAGAAGATGATGTTTATAAAAACAAATATCAAACATTATAAAGAGCTAGAATCTACAATAATAGAGAAGCACTCCTATGATGTGCCAGAAATTATAAAGATAGATATCAAGGATGGATTGGATTCTTATCTAGATTGGATTGACAAAGTAGTCAAGTAGCAAATTAAGGTATCTTTTTTGCTTCAAAATAGATAGATTTCAAAAGGAGTGCTTATATGCTAATACAAAATGATCTATCTTCATTAATGCAGACTTTTCAACAAGAGAAGGAGAGACAAAAAATAAAAAATGACACCTCCATAGATAGAGAGGTGCAAAATATAATAGCTAAAGCAGGGGATATAGAAGATGAGGAGACTAAGAGAGAGAATTTTGGACTAAAAAGTTTTGAGTTGATGGGAGAGAAGGATTATGATGCCTTTGTCAGAGCTACTGAGGGATTAGATGATGCTTCGATTCAGAGATATGCATCATCACTACATTTTTTTACATTAAGCTATACAAATCTCTTAAATAATCCACAAAATTCAATGCTAAATAGCGATAACCAAAGCCTAGAAAGCCTGATGAATGATAGTTTTATGCTACAAGTTAGTGAGTTTAGTATCAAAGAGGGAGCTAAAGTCTTGAAAAAGAGCGTAGGTTCTGAAAATGGTGATATCATGGGGTTTCTAAATAGATTTCAAAATGCACTTCTAGCTGATCAGATTATAGAGAAGGACACTAGAATCTAAAAACTTCTCTAGCCTCTCTTTTGAGGCTTCACAAGAGATGAACACACCATCTTCTATAAACTCCTCTTTTTCTATATCTATACCAAATTTTTTTGCTCTATGCTCAAACTTGCCAAGATCAGAATACTTTACATGCAGACTCTTTTTGCTCTTTTTTGTGTATTGAAAAAGGTTAGCATCTTCCACTGCAAAATTTACTACATCACTGTATGCTCTAGCTAATCCTCCAGTGCCCAAAAGTGTTCCACCAAAATATCTAACTACAATCACTCCTACCTCTATTAGATCAAAGCCTTGCAAAACCTTTAGTGTGGGAACGCCACTTGTGCCTTTTGGCTCTCCATCATCGCTAAAAGATTCTACAATTTGCTCAAACTCATTTAGTGTTCTTGATGCTCTAACAAAGTGTCTCGCTTTTGGGTGTTGCTCTTTTAGCTCTTGAAGTAGTTCTTCAAAATTTTCAAAAGGCGTTAGATAAGCTAAAAAAGTTGACTTTTTCTCTTCAAGAGAGTATTTGTAAGTATTATCTATTGTGTACATAAAGAAATCATATCTAAGATTAACACATTTTGAGGTAAGCTAATAGAATATACCTCTACAACTTAATATGGGGTTGAAAAATTAAAAAAAGGATAGAGATTGATACAGACTTTAAAGAAAAAGTATCCTGATACACTTGAATACCATAGAGGCGGAAAGTTAGAGATAATTCCAACTAAATCACTTGAAAGTCAAAATGATCTATCCATGGCTTACACTCCAGGTGTTGCAATACCTTGTAAAGAGATAGAAAAAGATAAAAACTTAGCCTATGACTACACGACAAAAGGGAATCTAGTAGCAGTTATAAGCAATGGAAGTGCTGTTTTGGGGTTGGGTGATATTGGAGCACTTGCAAGCAAACCAGTCATGGAAGGTAAAGCTGTACTTTTTAAAAAATTTGCAGGCATAAACTCAATAGATATTGAGATAGATGAGAAGAATCCAGAGAAGTTAGTAGAGATAATAAAAGCTATATCTCCTAGTTTTGGTGGTATAAATTTGGAGGATATCAAAGCTCCTGAGTGTTTTTATATTGAGGAGAGATTGATTGAAGAGTGTGATATACCAGTTATGCATGATGATCAACATGGCACTGCAATAATCACTTCAGCAGCTATGCTCAATGCTTTGGAGATTAGTGGGAAAAAGATAGAAGAGCTAAAAGTGGTCATCATAGGAGCTGGAGCCGCAGCTATTGCAAGTGCTAAGATGTATAAGCACTTGGGAATTAAAAACCTAATTATGTTTGATAGCAAAGGGGCTATCACAAAAGTTAGGGATGATTTGAATAAGTACAAGGCTGAATTTGCCATAGATTGTAGTAGATGTGGATCTTTGGCTGAGGCAATTAGCGGAGCTGATATGGTTTTGGGACTTTCAAAAGCCGATGTGATCGATAAAGAGATGGTCAAATCCCTAAACCAAAATCCAATAATATTTGCACTCTCAAATCCAGTACCTGAGATTTTGCCAGAAGTTGCACTATCAGTAAGAAGTGATATATTGATGGCAACAGGAAGGAGTGATTATCCAAATCAGGTAAATAATGTTCTTGGGTTTCCATATATATTTAGAGGTGCATTAGCAGCAAGGTCTAAAAAGATAAACATGGAGATGAAGGTTGCTGCTATAAAAGCACTAGCATCTTTGGCAAAAGAGGATGTCCCAAAAGAGATAGAGAAGATTCATAAAAGAGAGCTATCTTTTGGAAGGGATTATCTTATCCCTTCACCATTTGATCCAAGACTAAAAGATAGAATCTCAGATGCAATAAAAGATGCTGCTATTGCAAGTGGAGTATCTAGAATATGATAAAGAGACAAAATTGTATAATTTTACACTTTATTTTAAGAGGGAATATTTGATATGTCAAAAAAGATAAATAGAGTCGTTTTAGCCTATTCAGGAGGGCTGGACACAAGCATAATTTTGAAGTGGTTACAAGATGAGTATCAGTGTGAGGTTATCACCTTTACTGCAGATATTGGTCAGGGTGAAGAGCTTGAACCTGCTCGTGCCAAAGCAAAACTTTTAGGAATCAAAGAGGAAAACATCTATATAGATGATCTAAAAGAGGAGTTTGTTAGAGATTTTGTTTTTCCAATGTTTAGAGCAAATACTATCTATGAAGGAGAGTATCTACTAGGCACTTCTATTGCTAGACCGCTTATATCAAAGAGATTGGTTGAGATTGCAAAAATAACAGGAGCTGATGCCATAAGTCATGGTGCAACTGGAAAAGGGAATGATCAGGTAAGATTTGAGATAGGAGCATACGCACTAAATCCAGATATAAAATGTATCGCCCCTTGGAGAGAGTGGGAGCTAAACAGTAGAGAATCGATGCTAAGATATGCAGATAAACACAATATCCCAATAGAAACAAAAGGCAAAAAATCTCCATACTCTATGGATGCAAATCTGCTTCATATCAGCTATGAGGGAGGGATATTAGAGAATCCTGCAAGTGAGCCAGAAGAGGATATGTGGAGATGGAGTGTATCACCATTTGCCGCACCAGATGAGGCAGAGAATATAGAGATAGAGTTTGAAAGAGGTGATCCTGTAGGAATAAATGGTGTTAAGCTCTCTCCTGCTACTATTTTAGCGGAACTAAATAGGCTAGGTGGCAAGCATGGTATAGGACGCTTAGATTTGGTAGAAAACCGATATGTAGGTATGAAATCTCGTGGATGTTATGAGACACCAGGTGGTACAATACTTCTAAAAGCTCATAGAGCTATAGAATCACTCTGTCTTGATAGGGAAGAGGCTCACCTCAAAGATGAGATGATGCCAAGGTATGCAACTCTTATATATAATGGATACTGGTTTTCTCCAGAGAGGAGAGCACTACAAGCTCTAATAGATGAGACACAAAAAAATGTAAATGGTACAGTAGGACTAAAGCTCTACAAAGGTAATGTGATATTAGCTGGTAGAAGATCTGAAAACTCTCTATTTAATGCAGCCTATTCTACATTTGAAGAGGATAGTGTTTATGATCAAAAAGATGCAAATGGATTTATCAAGCTAAATGCACTAAGGTTTATCATCTCAGGTAAGAGTAAGAAATAATTAAAAAGGATTTTTAAAATGTGTGCAGAAAGAATTCAGAGATTTATTATGGCAGCTGTTTTGTTGCTTGCAGGATATTTGCTAACTATATGTAGTTTTTGGGGTTTATTGTTGCAAGGATTTGTTGTGTTGATGATCGTAGTGTGGGCGATAACTGATTTTTGTCCTTCCATTTGGATGTTAAAAAAATTCACAAAGCCTTGTTATAAAGTGTAGATTTGATGATTGATTACAAAGATAGCGGGGTTGATATCGATGCAGGAAATAGGCTTGTAGAGAATATCAAACCTCTTGTAAAAAGAACTTTTGATAGCAATGTAATAGGTGGCATTGGCTCTTTTGCTGGAGCTTATGCACTTCCTAGTGGCTACAAAGAGCCTGTGATTTTATCTGCTACAGATGGAGTGGGCACAAAACTAAAACTAGCAATAGAATCTAAGAGATTAGATACTGTAGGGATTGATCTAGTTGCTATGTGTGTAAATGATCTTATTTGCAATTTTGCTAAGCCTATGTTTTTCTTAGACTACTACGCTACTGGCAAGTTAGATGTAGATAGTGCCACAAAGATAATAGAGGGCATATCTGTAGGCTGTATTGAAGCTGAGTGTTCTCTCATTGGTGGTGAGAGTGCTGAGATGCCAGGAATGTATAGAGGTGATGATTTTGATCTAGCTGGATTTGCAGTTGGGATAGCTGAGAGAAGTGATATTGAGAAGAGTTATGATCTAAAGAGTGGAGATGTGATAGTTGCTCTTCCAAGTAGCGGATTTCATTCAAATGGCTACTCTTTGATTAGGAAGCTCTTTTTTGAGAAGATGGGTATGAAGTTTGAAGACAAGATTGAGAGTAGAGAGCTTATAGATTTGCTTCTTGAACCTACAAAAATATATGTCAAAGATTTTAGTAAAACTAGATCAAAAATCAAAGCCCTAGCTCACATCACTGGAGGTGGATTGGTAGAGAATATCCCAAGAATCCTATCTCAAAGTCATGATGCATATATTCAAAAGAGTGCTATAAGAACAAGAGAGCTTTTTGAGATGCTAAGAGAGCATGTAAAGGAGAGTGAGCTATATAGGACTTTCAACATGGGTGTGGGTATGGTTTTTGTATGCGATGCTAAAAATGGAGATGATTTAGCAAGTGAATGCGGTGGTTATATAATTGGTGAGATTAGGGATGGAAGCGGTAAAACTATTTTAGATTAAAGGTATTTATGAGTCTTTACAAAAAGTGCAAAGATGTCTTTGCTAACTCAAACAGATATGGTACTTTTATAAGTCTTGATCAAAATATTTATGCACAAAATAGACTTTTTGAGGCAATAAAAAACCAACCCTTTTCTATTCTTTTGCTCTATGGAGTCCCAGGTGTTGGGAAGAGCTTTCTGCTTGAAAACACATACAATAAACTAAAAGATGAGTGCAGAATCTACCATCAAAAAGTCCCTTTTGATAATTTTAAAAATTTTCTAATCCAGCTAAATCAAAATTTTCATGGCTATAGACCAGATGTCAGGACTTCAGCTCAAGAGCTCATTAATGAATTTGTAGATAAAATAGGTGAAGAGAAAATTTCGATTTTGATAGATGAAGCTCAAATGTACAAAGATGATAATCTTGAGTATTTAAGAGTTCTAAGTGATAGCAATAAGATAAAACTCGTTTTGGCTATGCACAAAATAGCCAAAGAAGATGCTGTAGCTAAGGAGTACTTTAGTTCTAGGATTTGGGAGATTATTGAGCTTAGGAACCTCAGCAGGGATGAGGTTATGTTATTTGTTGAGAAGAAGTTAAGAGCACATTCACTAGATGAAGCATTTTCCAAAGTTTCACCAAAGGTTGTGAATAGAATCTTTTCTATAAGCGGTGGGAATCTTAGGAAGATATCTAAGTTGTTATATAAAATTTTTGAAATAGCTAGCTATTATGATGATAATAAGCCAACCATGTTAAAAAATGGTAGCATTACAACTAAGATCGTTGAGATGGCTGCAATTGACACAGGATTGATAGATGCATGATTATTTAAAAGAGATGGAGAAAAGAGAGAGGGTTGAAAACCTAAAAAGAGACATAAAAATATTTATGTTGCCTACTCTAATAATCGCTTGTGGACTCCTGCTCTACTATTTTATATTTTATGCTTTCCATGCAAATATAGATAGTAGTAGTGTTGCTAGCAGTGAGCCAGAGAAGAGGGTAGAGAGTTCAGCTCAAACCTCAACTAAAAGCTCTATGCAAAGCAAAGAAAGTAAAACGGAGAGTAGTATTAGCTCTTCTACCTCTAGTGTTGAGGAGAGCCTAGCTGAAGTTGAGAGCTCAAGCAGTATTGATGAGGCTCAAGATATTAAACAAGAGAAAGAGATATTAGATACGCCTAGAGAGCAACAAGATGTAGTAGCAGAAGAAGAGGTAAGTAGCTCTTCTGTATCCTCAGTAGATAAAGAGGTGCTAAAGTATCAAAAAGAGAGTGCCTCTATGGGCAATATAGAGAGTGAAGATTTTATAGAAGAGAAGTCAATATCTACAGAATCTAAAAAAGAGATTCAAAGTAGCAAGCAGAGCAGCAAGCAGGCTTATATGGCATGCTATAGAGTGGATGCACCTATCTTAAATGTTAGAAGCGAACCAACAATTGATCAAAATATCGTAGGGCAGGTAAATAGCGGCGATATTGTTTGTGCTTATGAGGAATTTGAGGGTTGGATTCGAACTGATTTGGGTTGGATTTATGCAAATAGACTTGAAGAGGTAGCAAAGCCTTGAGATATTTTGCAGTGATTGGCAATCCAATAAATCACTCAAAATCTCCACTCATGCACAATAGTGCCTTTTCTGGGTTAAGATTGGATGGACATTATGGAAGATATCTTTTAGAAGATGGCGATGATTTTAGAAAGAGAGTTTTAGGGTTAAAGCTTTCAGGATGTAATATTACTCTTCCTTTTAAAGAGTATGCTTTTAGGGCTTGTGATGAGATAGATAGTTTAGCTCTAAAAATTGGGGCAATAAACACTATTGTCTTAGAAAATGGTCAGTTGAAGGGATTTAATACAGATGGAGAGGGGTTTTGTGAATCAATACAAAATCTAAGAGATTTGGATACTTTTTTGATTTTAGGAGCTGGTGGAAGTGCAAAATCTATAGCTTTTAGTTTGCAGGCTAGAGGGAAGAGGGTGCTTGTTGCAAACAGAAGTGAGGAGAGGCTGCTGTTTTTCAAAGATGCTGGTTTTGATGTTTCTACTTTTGAAAACTTAAAATATGAGAGCTTTGATGTGGTGGTAAATAGTACAAGTGCTGGTTTGAATGATGAGGCACTACCACTAAAAAGAGAGGTGATATTACCGCTATTTTCAGGTGCGAAACTAGTCTATGATTGCATATATGGGAAAGAGACTTCATTTTTAAAGCTAGCAGATGAGATTGGGGTAGATAGAAAAGATGGCAAGGAGATGCTAGTAAATCAAGGCGTTTTGGCTTTTGAGATTTTTACAAATATTAAAGATAGAAGAGAATCTATAAAAAAATATATGCTAAGGGCTTTTGACTTTTGAGCATATATAAGCTATCATTGGCTAAAATCGCCAAAATAAGTCATCTTTTTTATAGGACTTAATACATTTTTAGGAGAACAGATGAATATTAGTATTGTCGGAAGACATTTTGATTTAACAGAAGCAATAAAAAGTCATATAGAGGCAGTTGTAAGTACTCTTGAGAAGTACCATTTAGATATATTGCAAGTAAGAGCAATAATCTCAGGAGAGGAGAAGAAGGGCAAGAGAGGGTTTACTGTTGAGTTTACTGTTGCTATAGCTCACTCAAATACAGTAGTAATAAAACAGAGAGACAAAGATGTTTACGCTGCTGCTGATATGGCAATAGATAGAGCACATAAAGTCCTAAGAAGGCTACATGAAAAATTGGTAGATAAAAAACATACTACAGTTGAAGAGATAAATGCTGCTCAAATCCTTAAAGATGAGGCATACGAGGCTTATGGAAGTGATGATGAAATAGTTCCTATGGATCTTGATTTGCATAAACCTGTAGAGATAGAGGATGCACTAGAGAGCCTAAAATCAAGCTCTCAACAATTTATAGTATTCAATGACATGGAAGCTAAAATGAGAGTAATGTACAAAAGAACAGATGGAAAGTACGGACTCTATTAGAATAGAACTAAAACATTAAAGAGTGGGTACCTACCTACTCTTTATAAACTCTCACATCATAAGCTCTCATCATTTTTTATCCTCATAGAATTCAAGACCACTATCAAAGAGCTAAGAGACATTGAAGCTGCTGCAATTAGTGGGATAATATAGCCAAGAACTGCAAGCGGAATCGTCAGTGCATTATAGACAAGGGATATAAGAAGATTTTGTTTTATAAAAAAATATGTTTTTCTGCCTATTTTGATAGAAGATAGAAGATTTGCTAGAGAATCCTTTAAGAGTACAACATCACTAGCACTCATAGCAATATCACTTCCTCCACCCATAGCTATGGCTATATCACTTTTTGAAAGAGCTATAGTATCATTTATACCATCACCAACCATTATGACAACTTCTCCATTTGCTCTTAGTTTATCTATTGTTTTTGATTTATCTTCTGGAGTGCAATCTGCGATAATATCTTCAATCCCCACTCTTTTTGCTATATAATCAGCACTGATTCTATTATCTCCTGTTAACATGATAGTTTTTAGTCCTATCTTTTTGATAATCCCTATCACCTCTTTTGCATCCTCTCTCTCAAGATCGCTCAAAAGATACCAAGCTACTATTTTCCCCTCCACACCTACAAAAAATTCACTACCAACTTTTTTGATATCATCTAAAAGATATCCATTTTGTTCCAAAAAGGCTCTACTTCCAGCGATAAATTTTCTATCACCAATAGTGCAAGATATGCCTTTTGAGGCTATCTCTTTATGGTTTTTGATATTTATATTTGAAGGCTTTTTGTCACTATTTTCAAGATCGTTTTTTATGCTTTTGCTTATTGGATGGTTTGAAGATGAGACGATAGAATATAGATGATCAATATAAGGCTCTTCTATCTCCTTTTCAATGATTTGAGGTTTTCCATAGGTTATGGTTCCAGTTTTGTCCAGAACAAGTGTCGTAGCTTTTGCCATAGTCTCTAGCATCTTGGCCTCTTTAAAAAGTACACCTTTTTTGAAAGCAATAGAGAGTCCTACAAGTGTAGAGACTGGAGTAGCAAGAGCCAATGCACAAGGGCAGGCTATGATTATTACAGATATTGCAACTATAAAAGATTTCTCAAAAGTAGCACCAAAAGCAAAC
>JAABSR010000065.1 GCA_011390245.1 Campylobacterales bacterium | reverse complement strand
TCTCCTTTGCCCTCTAGCTTACGAAGCCTGCAATCCCTCTATCTCCTCTATGTTGATATCCTCTTCTTTAGATTCTATCTCATCTTTTTTGATATTTACAACCCTTGCTATTTTTATTAGTTTTGAAGCATCTACTCTTATTTCGCAATCTCCATAATCAAGCACGAGTTCGTTGTCTTCGATTCGGCTCTCTTCTATCTCTTTTCCAGCTATCTCCATGAGGTCTTTGAACTCCATAGTTCTCTTTTTGGTCTCTAGTTGTCCGCTTTTTATTTTTAAAAGCATTGGCTCAATTATCTCCATAAACTTATCTTTGTCAAAAGGTTTTGGTATGTATCCATAGACTCCAAGCTCATCTAGTGTTCTTCTATTCTCTTCTGATATACTGCTACTTATGACAACTATTATGGTCTTTTCAAAGTTGTGATTTTTTACTATATTTTTTATCAACTCTATCCCATCAAGTTTTGGCATCACTATATCTGAGATTATGAAATCAACCTCTTTGAGTTTTGAGAGGATTCTTAGAGCATGCTCTCCATCTTGTGCCTCTCTTATCTCTCTTTTTTCGATCCCTAGTTTTAAAAGATTATTTATAATAATCTGCCTAATTAGCCCACTATCATCAACAACAACTACATTCATACACCCATCCCTATATAGATATTGGGAGACAATAAGCAAAGATCATACCCAGTGAGAATCAAAATACTTTAATCTCTATTTTTGTAATATCACTTAAAGGAATTTGATGAGTAATATAAGTTGTGCCAATGAATACTCAAAAAGCTTTTGGTTTGTTGGTTTTGATGGTCAAAATCTCTATCTAGATTTCAAAAACCCTCCAAATAGTGCAGAGATAAAAACAAATGCACTTCTTCTATCATTTCTAAATTCAGCTATTGAGAACTCAAACTATATCAAAGGCCTCTGGAAGTGTAGAGAGATTTTAGGGTATATATTTGAGAAAAAAATTCCAAAAGATAGGTCTTTTATCATAGGAGAGGATATAATTAGCTTCTCAAAAGAGGAGCTTGAATCCTATCCAACTATAGAGATATCAAAAGATAACTCAACCGTAAAATCAACCTTTAAAAAGCAAAATCCAAAGAGTAGCGATAAACCACTTCTCCTAGATATCTATCTTGCCAAACTCTGGAAGAGCGGAGTAAAATATGGCTATGATTTTGAAGCGATAAAAGCTGGGATAGACTATAGCAATGGGGCTGGAAAGCTGGAAAATCCTACACTTATTGTGGCACGACAAAAAGATCCTATAGAGGGCAATGATGCAATGTTAGAGATCACCACAGAAAAATCCCAAACGGACACTAGGGCTGAAGTTGCAGATGATGGAAAAGATGTAGATATCTATAGATTTAAAAACAGTATATTTAATGTCAAAAAGGGCGAGATTCTATACAAAAAAATCCCAAAGCTAGAGGGTAAAAACGGGAGAGATATACAAGGTCACATGGTATTCCCAAAAAAGAGCGAAGACAAAATAGATCTAAGCAAGTACCTAGGAGATGGTGTTGAGCTAATAATAACAGATGGCTTACAGTCCATAGTCTGCAAAAAAGATGGAACTCTAAAAATAGAAAAAGATGGCAAACTTAGTGTTGATGAGGGGATTGTTGTCTCCAATGTCGATAAAAATATTGGAAACCTAAAAGTTGACATGAGTGATGACATCATGAGGATAGAAGGTGATGTAGAAGATGCTAGAAAGATCTCTGCAAATGTAAAAGAGCTTATCATTGAGGGAAGAGTTTATGCAGCGACTATTGAGATAGAGGGTGATACTATCCTAAGAATAAAAGGCGGAGTAATAAAGAGCAAAATAATTCACAATGGAGCTGGAAAGATAGAGATTTTAGAAAAAACAACAACCTCACTCATAGTTGCAAAAGATGGAGAGGTGGATATAAAAAGAGCTCAAAACTCTACAATAGTTGCCAAAAATCTTGACATAGAACTTCTAGAGCATGGCTCTATCATCGCAAAAGATCTGAGCATCAAAGAGATAGTAAATATTTCAACTGGAAAAGCCCACCTACTTGCAGATAGGTTAATGCTTGGAACTATCAAAGGTGGAGGTGAGCTTGGAGTGATAGCGAGCTATTATGATAAAAATGCAAAAATAGCAAATGAGAAAATAGCCAAAAATAGCAAGATTTTAGAGCTAAAAGATAAAATAGAAGAGCTAAGAATCGAGCTTGAAGAGTTTGAAAAACTAAATAGAGAGAAGATATCTAGACACTCAAAAGTGACCAAAGCCCTAAATGACAAAAAGAGCGATGAGGAGAGTAGAGGTGCTCTCTTTTTAGAAAAAAAGAGGCTCTTTACAAAAGTTATACAAAAATGCAATCAAAAAAGAGAAGCCATAGAGAGTGCAAACAGAGAGCTACACACACTTCTAGAGGAGCAAAAAATAGATAATGAGGATATGAAAAACTACTATATAGAGATAGAATCAATAGAATTTGAGGGTGAGATTTTTGCTAGGTGTTACAAAAGAGATAGTAGCGATCTTTTTGGTTTTGATACAAAAAAACTACTCAATATCCTAAGCACAAAAGCTATACCAAATGACAAAGAGGGTGAGAGATTTTGCAGAATATTTACTCCACTTGAGGGCACTTTTGCATGGAATGCACACGATAACGCGATATAGGATAAAAAATGGTAGATAGCAACAAAATAGAGGAGCTACTAAGCTCAATCCCACCACTTCCAAAAACACTACAGATGGTCATAAAGGCCTTAAATAGTGATGATTTAACAAAGGCAGCAAAGATCACTCAAGAAGACCATGCGCTCACATTTTATCTAAAGAAATTAGTCAATAAGCCCTATTTTGGGTTTGGCTCACAAGTTGAAAATATTACTCAAATTTATGGGGCTTTGGGGGTTTTGAGGGCAAAACAGGTCATAAATAGTTACATGATTTCACTTATTCTGCCTAGAAGCTGGGTACTTTTTGACTTAAGTAAAGAGGGCTTTGAAGATCTTCAAATATCTACTATTGAGGCGTGGGAAGCGATTTTAATAAAACTAGAGATAAAAGATTGGGAGATTTCACTAAGCTCTACAATGCTTCCAGCATCGATAATAGTATGTGAGAGACTATTTGGCGAATATGAAAATGAGCTAAGAATCCTAAAAGAGCAGAGATTTATCACAGCAGATAAAATACTAAAAAACAGAACTGGAGAGGGATTTTTTGATATAGCTATAAAAATTGCAAAACTCTGGATGATGCCACAAAAAAGCATAGATATATTGGAATCTTCATCTATCAAAGAGAGTAGAGAGAGGCACAAAAAGGAGATAGTACAAATATCTAAATATCTTCATCTCCTCTTTTTTCATATCACAAGCAAGCCAAAGTTTATAAGAGCAAAACTAAATGATATTATTGATTTAGATATTGAATTTATTGAGGATGTAGAGGATAGATTCTATGAGATTGCCAAGGAGCTTGATTGAGGCCTTTCATAAAACACAAAATAGCAATATTCTCTCCTCAGGGCTTTATAGATGGAAATAATGCGCCCTCTTTTATAACTCTTGAAGATATCAAGTTTTGTGCCTCAAGAGAGATAGATGCAGCTCTTATCTCCTTATCAAAAGTAGTGCACTTCAACAAAAATGGGATCTCTTCACTTGTGCAGATTTTAGAAGAGATAAGAGGAAAAAGAGCTATTACTATAGGATTTTGTGACTACAGGCTAAAACATTTTGAAAACTTCAAAAAAATCTTCAATGAAAATATCCCATTTTGTCTTTTTGATACCCAAAAGGTTGCAAACCTATTCGTAGGTGTCATACAAGCAGAAGTTGGCTCTAAAGTTTTACTTTTTGCCAAAGAGAAGACCCAAAAAAACTCTATAGCTTTTGAGTTGCACAAAAGAGGCCTAAAAGCTATCATGGCAAAAGATGAAGAGGAGTTTGAGAAGATAAAAAGCGAAGATATGGATGGAAGAGAATTTTACACTTATGCCAAGATGATATACATTGGGAGTTTTCAAGACAAAATAGCCTCAAATGTTCATGGAAATTTGATAATCTACAATGTAGCAGATTATATTGATAATAGTGTCAATGAGAGATTTGATATTGTGTTTCACAAAAACTCTCTAAATGTTGGTTTTAAGTTTTTTGTCTTTGAGTGCAAAGATGTCTGCTCTGTAAATATCCATGGTGTAAACTTTTTCTCAAAGCTCTCAGTAGCAGCTGCTGAATATGGTGGAACTATCGCACTTTGTGGACTTAAAAGTAATGCCATAACAGAATCTTTTAGAAGTGAGCTTGAAGATGCAGGGGTGCTCTTTTTTAGCTCGCTTGAAAAACTCCTAGAAGATAAAGAGACACTAGAAGAGTATAGCGGAGGTGCGGCTATAAACAAAAAGAGCAGCAAAACACTAAACAAAACACTAATCTCAAAACTTCCTATTTTTATCAACTCTGCGATCTACACTATGAAGATTATTACAAACATAGAACCAAAGAAGAGCTCTCTTAAAATCTCAACTCTAGAGATTGAAGAGCGTGAGGAGAAACTACTTTCAACCTCTATGGGGTTTTATGGAGATATAGATGGGATGATGGTTCTTATCTTTACTCAAAATGTTGCAAAAGAGGCGTGCAAAATATTTTTAGGTGATGAGATAAAAAGCCAAAGTGAACTCATTGATGGTCTCTCTGAATTTGCAAATATCATAGCAGGGAGAAGCAAAACAACACTCTCGCAACAAAAATGCAATATAAGCCTAACACTCCCTAGAACATTTGAAAACATCAAAGATCTAACCAAAAATCTTGAGGGCAAAAAAGGTGCTTTTGTGCAACTAGACTTCGGAGATACCCCTTTTTATCTATTTTTGACTAGATAGCACATGATTTTCCCGCGAATTCAGAGGATTGCAAAGGACTTTAGCTATTGCCACCAATATGAGCTTTGCTCGTGTTGGTGTGAAAATCATTTAGATAGGAGATTGTGCCTTATTGGGCCACCACACTTACCTAGATTTGGAGCAGAGGCTATTGCACTACTTACATATCTTTTTGCACTCAAACAAGCCTCTTTGAGGTTTTTACCCAGAGCCAAATTTGCAGCAATAGCCGAAGAGAGCGTACATCCTGTGCCATGAGTGTTTTTTGATTCTACTCTTTGAGATTCTATCCTCTCTATTCCCTCTTTTGTGATTAGATAATCAACACTCAGCTCTCCATCTATAAAGTTTTTTGCATATATATCACTCTTTAGTGCATCTCTCATTTCAAAGCAGTTTTGATAAATGTACTTCTCGTTCACTTCGTTTTTTATCCCCAAAAGAAGCTTTAGCTCTCTTCTATTTGGCGTGATAAGGCGTGCACTTGGTATGAACTCTTTTAGAGCATTTAGGGCGTTTTCTTGCAAAAGCAGATCTCCAGAGTTTGTCACCGCAACAGTATCTAAAACTATTGGAATATCCCCACATCTCCTCTCTAAAAGCTCCTTTACTGCCTCTATAATCTCAGCACTATAGAGCATACCTATCTTGATAGCAGAGAGCTCAAAATCTTCAACTATAGAATCTATTTGAGCCTTTACAAATGAAGCATCTACTTCAAAAATAGAATCAACACTACATGTATTTTGGGCAGTCAAAACACTCAAAGCAGATACACCAAAAACTCCAAAATACTCAAAAGTTTTCAAATCAGCTTGTATTCCAGCTCCTCCACCACTATCAGAACCAGCAATACTCAAAACTACTTTCACCTAACCGCTCTCCCTTTAAAACCTCTTTTGATACAATTTTACTTAAAGATTAGTGCAAAAACGATTAAGGGGTTAAATAGATGTTAGATAATAGATACAGAAACTCTATAGCAGATTTCAGCGAGGCGAAGATGGTCATACCTGGTGGTGTAAACTCTCCAGTGCGTGCATTCAAAGGAGTAGGCGGAGTTCCACCTTTTATAAAAAAGGGAGAGGGTGCTTATATCATTGATGAGGATGATAATAGATATATAGACTTTGTTCAAAGCTGGGGACCTCTTATATTTGGGCACTGCGATGAGGATATAGAAGATGCGGTTTTACAAGCGGTCAAAAATGGACTTAGCTTTGGCGCACCTACAATTTATGAGACATTTTTGGCAAAAGAGATTGTCTCAATATACGATGGAGTTGATAAAGTAAGGCTTGTGAGCAGTGGCACTGAAGCAGTTATGAGTGCTATAAGATTGGCTCGTGCATATAGTGGCAAAGATGGGATAGTAAAATTTGAAGGCTGCTATCATGGACATAGCGATAGCCTTCTTATAAAAGCTGGAAGTGGGGCTACTACATTTGGTACTCCAAGCTCTCCTGGTGTTCCTGCTGATTTTACCAAACATACACACTTAGCAAAATACAACGACATAGAATCTCTCAAAAGCTGTTTTGAGTGTGGAGATATAGGTGTTGTTATCATTGAGCCAATAGCTGGAAATATGGGCTTTATAAAGAGCGAAAAAGAGTTTCTAGTAGAGGTCAAATCCCTTTGTGAGCAAAATGGAGCAGTCTTGATTTTTGATGAGGTGATGAGTGGTTTTAGAGTTGCTCTAGGAGGTGCTTGTGAGAGATATGGAGTAGTGCCTGATATGGCAACATTTGGCAAAGTTATTGGTGGTGGTATGCCAGTTGGTGCATTTGGAGGGAATTCGCAGATTATGAAAATGCTCTCACCAGAGGGTGGTGTTTATCAAGCAGGCACTCTTAGTGGAAATCCAGTTGCAGTTAGAGCAGGGCTAACAGCTCTTAAAAAGCTAAAAGATAACAAATCACTCTACTCTATACTTGAGGTGAGAGCAAAAGCTTTGATAGAGGGCTTCAAAGAGAGTGCAAATAGATGTG
>JAABSR010000064.1 GCA_011390245.1 Campylobacterales bacterium | reverse complement strand
TGAAGTTGATTGTGCAGGCTCTATGTTTGGCTTCTTTTTCAATCAAAATATAGTAAAAAATTATGAAGATGCCACAAAATCAGACCTAGAGATGTTTGCAAAATTTCACAGGGGGATGCTTGATAAAGGATTTTATTTTGCATGTTCACAATTTGAGGCTGGATTTATCTCTACAGCAATGAGTGATGCTACAATAGATGCAACTATTAAAGCTGCTAAAGATGTATTTGAAGATTTGAGCAGATATGGGGGATTAAATGGATGAAGAGAAAAAGAGTGAACCAAAATTCAAAAAAATAGTATTAGCAGCAAATGATTTATCTCTTGGTATATCTATAATTGTTGCGATACTTCTTGGAGTTGCTGTTGGATTTTGGCTAAAGTCTATGTTTGGATACGCATGGCTTTTGTGGCTTGGAATCTTTTGGGGAGTAAGTGCTGCTGGTCTTAATATCTACAAAGCTTACAAAAAGCAGCTAAAAGATTTTGATGAGATAAAAAATGACCCTAGAAGAGCCAAAGCAAAAGATGATACAAAATAAGAGGCGTAGTTGAAACATAGCAGTAAAATATCGATAATTTTTGCCTCTGTTTTTGTGCTATTTTTTGTTTTTGCCCTTTTTGTAGGTTCTCACATATGGCTTTTAAACTATGTAGTATCTTTTATCTGCACAGTAACTATCATGATAGGGACATATTTAGGATACAAAAGAGGGTTAAGCAAAGAGGAAGATAGCAGTGGTGTTGTGTACTACAGTGATGATGACAGGGAGAGCATAGAGGGTGATAAATACGATCTTTTGGGTGATGATGAAGATGAAAAAAAAGTAGAGGAGCAGGATTTAAAAGAGCTAAAAAAGGAGGTTAGTAGATTCTCCTTTTCAAATATGATATTGGGCTCAAAAATCTTCTTCTCATTTTACAGAATCTTCGGATATGCTCTCTTCATAGGAGCTACTATATATCTCATAGATAATGAGATGTGGAGTGTTGGGGGATATGTAGCTGGTATATTTGCTACAACTATTTCACTAATCCTCTCTATCTATTTTACTAGAGAGGATTGAGATAGCCTTTAATTTCCAAATATCCCTTTTAGGATCGATTTTATAGGCTCTTGTGCCTCTTTTGGTACTATTTTATCAATCTCATTCATGTTTCTATCTATAGCTTTTCCTAGCTCTTTTTTTACCAAATCTTTCGCATCTATTTTTATATTTGGTTTTTTTGCGGCACCTTTGATATCTAGGGCAACACTATCCCCTCTAATATCTAGATATATTTTTGCATCTACTAGGGATCTATTTATATCAAAAATCGCACCCTCAGTTGATATCTTAGTGTATTCGCTTTGGAGATTGAAATTTGTGCTAATAATATTATCATCTATTACAGAATCAAGCGTAGAGTTGCTATATATCTCTTTTGTTAGATCAAACCCAGTTGTAGCTAGTACGATAGAAGTCATCTCGCTTTTTCTAAAATTACCCTTATCAAGCGTTGCATCTAGTTTACCTTTTTTGGTTAGGATATTGTACTTTAGCTCGCTATTAAAATCCGAATCAAAAAACTCAGGATAGGTTAGCATATCTAAAAGTTTAGCTAGTTTTATACCTCTAAACTTTTGAGTAAGATCATCATTTATTAGCTCTGCCTCAAATAGCCCACCAAAAACATCTGATCTTGCATTTAGCAATAAATCTCTATCTTTTTTGATATCACCTACTACTTTTATCTCACCTTTTAGCTCTCTTTTTGCTAAAAAGTAGAGATTATTTAGATTATCTATCTCTACTTCAAAATCTGAACTCAAATCTCCACTATTGATATCAAATAGAGTTTTTTTAGCTCTAATATCTGCTATCTTAGAATCTACACTGCTAGAGGCATTAACTACGCTCTTATCAATATTTATTAGAGACTTTGCCTCAAATCCTAGCAAGTTTTTAGGGATTAAGATATCGTTCTCCTTGCTTATCACATCACTACTCAAAAGTCCATCAATTGCACTCAAAGAGATACTTCCATCGATACTTTTAGAGGTTATATCCAAAAGCTTTGCATCGATATCTAGATTGGCTTTTGCATATTTTGGCTGATTTACCATATATAGCAACTCATCAAGTTTTGCCTCTTTTATGCTTGTGGCAATATTTATTACGCCTTCCTCTATAGTTACCAAATATCTAGTTTTTGATTTTGCGATATCACTTTTTCCATCTATCTCGATGGATTTCCCTCCACCTTTTATAGTTCCTTCAGTGTAGAGTTTGCCATTTAGTTGTTGTTTTGTGATTGGTTTAAATAGTGCTAGCTCTTTTATATCTACTACATATTTTGCATCAATACTTTTGCTATTTATGTTGCTACTTCCCTCACTATTTATATTGGCTAGATTTGATCTAAAATCAACAGAGTGTAAAACATCTTCACCATTTAGAGAGACTTTTGCTTTTGAGTTGAAGTTTGTAGCAGGCAGTGATATATTGAACTCATCTAAAAAGACGCTCCTATTGACTACGCCCTCTGTTAGATTTGCTAGTAGATTTCCAAAAATCGCCCCATCTTTTATATCATCTATTTTTACATCTACATCTAGATTACCCTTAGCAAATTCTGCTCTATTTAGCATATACAAAATCTTCTCTATTTTTGCATGAACAACCTCTGCATCTATCTTTGAGGGCTTGTAGTCAACTAGTAAAATCTCCAAAGCACTTTTTGAATCAGCAACATTGCTAATCGCTTTGACCTCCAGATGAGCCTTATCTCCTTTTGCACTGCCTTTTAAAAAGAGCTCTCCTCTTAGATTCTGATTTGTTACTCTATTTAGCAAAGAGAGATCTTTGATATCAACCTCAAATATAGCATCAATACTACTTCCAACCATAGAGTAGTCGCCCTCTAGAGATATTTTTGAACCTTTCTCAAACTCTAGTGAAAGCAAAAATGTATTAAATCTTA
>JAABSR010000006.1 GCA_011390245.1 Campylobacterales bacterium | reverse complement strand
AATCCAGCAAAAGGATAGATGCCAGCAAGTGCAACAGATGCTATTATCATCAAAATCGCAGTCCACTTCATAGGCTCATAGAGTTTACCCATCTTCTTTATGTTGAGTTCATCATGCATAGCATGCATAACATTTCCAGCACCTAAAAAGAGGAGAGATTTGAAAAAAGCGTGAGTTACAAGATGAAATAGTGCAATCCAGTAAGCTCCAAGTCCAGCAGCTACAAACATATAACCTAACTGTGAAAGTGTTGAGTAGGCTATGATTCGTTTTAGGTCATTATTTACTAATGCCATAGAGGCAGCAAAAATAGCAACAAAAGCACCAAGTGAAGCGATAAAAAGTCCAACTCCAGGAACCAAATCAAATATAGGATTTGCACGAATTACAAGATAGACACCAGCTGTAACCATTGTAGCTGCATGGATAAGAGCTGAAACAGGAGTAGGACCCTCCATCGCATCAGCTAGCCAAGTGTGAAGTGGAAATTGTGCTGACTTGCCCATCGCGCCAATAAAAAGAAAGATTCCAATTGTCATGATCACAACTTCTGTAGCACTATCCACCATCGCAAATACTTGATCGTATTGGAGTGTGCCATAAGTCCAATAAATAAGAAAAATACCTAGCAACATTCCAAGATCGGCGATTCTGTTCATGATAAAAGCCTCATTTGCAGCCCATGAAGCACTATCTTTGTGATACCAGTGCCCAATGAGTAGCCATGAACAAAGACCTACACCTTCCCAACCTATGAAAAGTCCTGCAAAGTTATCACTCATAACAAGCACCATCATAGAGAACACAAATGCTGAAAGGTAAGAAAAGTATCTATTAAAACCTTTATCATGCTCCATATAACCAATAGAGTATATGTGAACCATAGATGAGACAACAGTTACAACCACCATCATCGTAGCACTCACTTGATCTACTATAAAACCAAAAGGAATATATAGACTTCCAGCTCCAATCCACTCCATCAACTCTACATGTACTACAGCCCCATGAAGAGTATAAACAAAAAGCATTATAGAGGCTATCATCGACACAAGCAGAAGTGCTGAAGTGACTAAACCTGTAAATAGTACTTTTGGTCTATCTCCAAATGCTGCTGCAATAAGAGAGCCTACAATAGGTGAAAAAAGTGCAATATATAATAAGTTTTCTAACATCTTCTCCCCCTATCCATTCATGCTTTTAAGTGTGTCAAGGCTAAGCGATCCAGTTCTTTTATACCAAAGTATCAAAAGACCCAAAGCTACCGCAACTTCACTTGCTGCCACTGCAATAATAAAAAATGCAAACATCTGACCTGTCATATCTCCATAAAACTTACCAATTGCTACAAAACCAATATTTACTGCATTTAGTAATATCTCTGTAGAAAAGAAGAGCATAAGCAAGTTTTTCCTTCTCATTACACCAACTGAACCTATTACAAAAAGAATTGCAGATAGTATCAAGTAGTGATTTAGCGTTATCATGACTGCTCCTCTTTTTTATTTTTCTTATACTCTCTATCACAAATATTTGAATCCTCTTCATTCATCAATGTCAAAGAGTGATCCATCTTCTTACCTGCTAGGATAATACCAGCAATCATTGCCACAAGAAGCATAAGAGCCGCAACCTCAAAAGGTATTAGGTATTTTGTAAAGAGTACAACGCCTACAGCTTGTGCATTACCCATATTTTCAGGTGTTGGTTGTGATGCTTCAATATTTGCCCCAACAATAGGAGCTCCTAACATCAAAACAAGCAATAGAGCTATCATGCCAGAGAGAACAAAAACAGCTCTTGGATTCTCTATGTTCTCTTTTACATCTCTTGTTGAATCAAAAAACATCATACCAAAAGCATATAGTGCCATAACAGCTCCAGTATAGACTACAATTTGAACAACACCTAAAAATTCAGCATCTAATAGGAAGAAGAATGCCGAAATAAAAATCATACCCGCAGCTAGTGCACTCATAGAGTAGAGTATATTTTTTGTGGATACCACTATTAGAAACATTGCTATTGTCAATGCCCCAAATAGATAAAATGCTACAGCTTCAAACATATACAATCCTTAATAAGCTAATGGAGTCTTTTTGATTCTCTTATCCGCATCTGGACTAGGAGCACCAAAACCTGGATACTCTTTTTGAGCACCTTTTTTGAAAACATCAATTGGAGTTAACATATCCTCTTTTAGTCCAAAATGTGCTCTCTGTTCTGAAGAGTTTTCATATCTTGGACCATGAACGATAGCTAGCTCAGGGCAGACTTCAGCACAATACCCACAAAATATACATCTTCCAAAGTTGATAGTATATTCAGAGATGTGCTTTCTACCATCTTCCCCTAAATGAGTATCCATCCTAATACATTTACTGATACAAATTTTTTCACAAAGACCACAGCCAATACATCTCTCATTTCCTGATTCTAGCAATCTTAAGAGTTCATGTATGGCTCTATATCTAGGACTTATTGGGAGCTTTTCACCTGGGTATTGAGTAGTATGAATATTGAATCTCACCATCTCTCTAAAAACTATCCCAAGACCAACAAAAAGCTCTCCTTTGAAGGTTCTCTTCATAACTCTTTTGAATCTATCAAAAGGTTTCAAAGAGTACTTCTCCAGCTCTACCTCTACATATTTTGCTTTGCTATTAACCATTCTACTCTCCATTATATCATCACCACTATACCAGTGATTAGGATATTTACTAGTGCTATTGGCATAAGTACTTTCCAGCACAACCACATCAACTGATCTGGTCTAATATGTGGCCATGCAGCCCTTACCCATAAAAAGAGGAATATAAAAAACATAACCTTTAAGAGTATCGCGATACCCCCTGGTATAAACCAAAGGTCATTAAATCCACCAAAAAATATTAGAGCACTCAAAAATGCTAAAGTGATCATATTGGCATACTCACCAATAAAAAACATACCCCATCTCATACCAGAATACTCTGTGGCAAAACCTGCTACCACTTCCGCCTCATGTTCCAAAAGGTCAAAAGGCGTTCTATTTAGCTCAGCATAGCCAGCTATGATAAAAAGCAAGAAAGCTACTGGCTGAGTCCATACCAACCAATCAAATATACCACCATGCTGATAATTGTTTATATCTATCAACGATAGAGATCCAATTACCATTAGCGGAGCTAAAATAGCAAGACCTGAAACAACTTCAAAAGAGAGAAGCTGCACAGTAGCTCTTGCAGCACCAAGAAGTGACCATTTATTGCCTGAGCTCATCCCTGCTAGCAAAGGACCGTACATCCCAATCGCACCAACTGAGAGCACAAAAAGAAGACCAACATTTATATCTGAAATTATTGGTCTAACTGTATGACCAAATAGATCAAACTCTGGAAAAAATGGAATAGCCGCCATAGCAATAAAAGCAGTAGCTGCTGAAATTACAGGAGCTATCATAAATATTGGTCTATTAGCGTTTGAAGGGACTATATCCTCTTTTGTGAAGAGTTTTATACCATCAGCTAAAACCTGCAATAGACCATAAGGTCCAACATACATAGGCCCCAATCTTCTCTGCATAAAGGCTAGAACCTTTCTCTCTAAGTATGTTATAAATCCAGCTAGAGCTGAGAAGACTAACATAACAACAACAACTTTAATTATTGTCTCAATAATGTATGCACTCATTCTTTACACCTTTTTAATTTTTGCTGCAACATATCTATAACCATCCCCAAAAATTTTATGATCTAGCTTTCTACTCTGAAAAGTACTAAGAGCAACTATATCTCCATCCATACTATCATCTACATATACATGATGAGTTATGGATTCTTTTCCAATTTCTAGCTCCACAAGATCTCCACTACTCAAAGATCTCTTCTCCAAAAACTCCAGTGAGCAGTAGATTCCATCTTTTGCCTCTAGTAGTTTAGAACTTTTTGTAAATTCATTAAATTGCGAAATTGGATCTCTTTTGTAAACTATATCACCCTCTAGCTCACTGCTAATATCTGCTGCATCTATGGCATTTTGAGCCTCAAAGCTTTTTGCCTCAAGCTCATAACCCCTATTGTCAACTCCACCATTTGTATATTCAAGTGGTAGCTCATCAAAAAGTGCTTCAACAAATCCGCTCTTTGTTGGCAACATTTTTGTATATCTTATAGTCTCTTTGGAGAAAACCCCAAGCTCTTTTGCTATATCATTTAGCTCATATCCACCATAAGGGAGTGCTGCATTTGTAGGTACAACTCTTTTATCTATTGTAGTAAATGTTCCCTCTTGTTGATTTAGTGCTGGCATATCTAAATCCCCATCTCCTAGCGAAGAGAGTCTATAGTCTCCTATATCGTTATATCCTATAACATAGTCTCCTGCTTCTTTATCTAGATCACATATTAGAGATACTCCTAGAGTATTTGTAGATGTTGGTATCAAAAGAACTTTGAAGTTTGAGTGTTTCTCTATAAATCCTAGAAGTCTTGCAATGTTTTCAGCTCTTTTATGAGAGTAGAGATCAGAGCCTGCTATGAGGATTGGAGAGGATTTGCTGCTATAATCTTTTTTAAGTTCATCTGAAAATTCTTGAGCCAATCCTAGCTCATCTAGTATTGTATTGTGAACATACTCTACCTCTTCATCAATCTTTTTAGCAACCTCTATCTCTTTGCCCTCTTCATCTAAAACCTTCTCTTTTATCTCTTTTTGTATAGTCTTAACTCTCTTCTCTTTAAAAGATTCTAAATAGACACTTATAACTTCAGGAATGCTACTCTTCTCCACAATAGAATCTATCAAAAGAAGTAGAACCAACTCCTCTTTTAAGGGTTTATAAACTATCTCGGTTGTAGTTTTTGAAAGTGTTTGAATAATCTTATCTCTATAAGTGTGTGAGTAGTAAATTGAAGCTTTATTTAGCTTGCCACTATTGTTGAGTGCAAATCTAATATTTGGATTATCATTACTCATTGCCCCACCAATAGTAAATATCAAATCACTACTATGAATATCTCTTTTTGAGCCGCTATATAGTGAACTTCCAGAAGTTTTTGAGTAGTCTTCCAAGAACTTCTGGAAGTTATATGCGTCACTATTTATAAGCTTGTATCCTCTCTTCTCTTTTAGCCTTTGTAGGATAAGTGCCTCTTCATTGGTAATAAATGAGCTAAATCTAATAGTATCAGCTCTAAGAAAAGCATCCATAGCACTTAAAAAATCTTTTTCACATTTAGTTGTGCTGTTTTTATTCTCATACCCAAATCTACCAGCCCCACAAAGTGTGACATAATTCCAATCATTTGTAACTCTATATATTTTACATTCAGAGTTCTCTATATCAGTATGCTTTATCTCATAATCAATAAGACACCCAGCACTACAGTGCGGACAAGTTGCAGGTATTTTTGTAAGCTCCCATGCATTTGAGGTATATTGAAAATGTGAGTTTGCCAAAGCTCCTACAGGACAGACTGCGATACACTCTCCACAATCTTCACATCTGTTGTTTTCTTCAACCCTGCCTATGATATTTTTATTGATTCTATTCCATATAGAGAAAGCATCTTTTGGAATCTTATCCTTCCAATCTTTATCAAGAGCTTCTGTTCCTCTAGGTGTTGTCTTTAGTGCTGCATCTCCTACCATATCTTTACAGACTGTCACACATCTCTCACACATGATACATAGATATGGGTCATATTTAGCATGCCCCCAATCCTCTATCTCTTTTTTAGAATCAGCTATATGGTAATGTTGAACATCTACACCCATCTCAAGAGTATAATTTTGCAATTCACACTCACCACTTTTATCACAAACTCCACACTGCAATGGATGGTTTATGTCATAAACCTCTAATATTGCCCTTCTCTCCTCTTCAATCTCAGGAGTAGTTGTGATAATATCCATGCCTTCTTTGGCCTTGGCATTACAAGAGTAAACCCTTTTTCCATTTGCCTCTACCATACACAACTTGCAAGCAAGCGTAGGCGAACATCTAGTTAGATAGCATATAGCAGGAATAAAAATGCCATTTTCTCTAGCTATATTTAAAATATACTCATTTTCGATGGCTTTTAGTTCCTTGCCATCAATAAAAATAGTAATCTCTTTCATTAGTTCTCTTCCACCTTCTTTTCAAGTGAGGCTTTTTTGATCTCAACTTTTTGATATTTGTATTGGGAGGGTAGCAAATAGGTGCTTAACATATTGTCAAATATTGGCAAGATTCCTACAACTCCTTTAAGTTTTGGATTAATTTTAAACACTTTTTTGACCTCATACTGCCCAAAACTTATACTAACATAGTCTCCATCCTCAATTTTTGCAGCGATTGAAAACTGCTCTGAACCTTCTAAGTCTGAACTCTGATCTTTTAGAAGTCTAGCTCTATTTGTCATATATGAGAACTGAGATGTAGGGTTTGATACATACACCACGACTCCGTTGTACTCATCAATATCAGCAATCTTTTGAAGATTAAAATGTGTATCTTTCTCTTCAATCACTAGATTATAACCTCTCCTATCTACACCATCTTTTGAGATTTCATCATCTAATTCATCAAATCCCACAGAGCGATATCCAGACTTTCTAGGCAGGGAAAGAGTATAATCTATCGTATTTTCTCTTGCAATTTCTAGCTCTTTTGCTATATCATTTAGCTCATATCCACCATAAGGGAGTGCTGCATTTGTAGGTACAACTCTTTTATCTATTGTAGTAAATGTTCCCTCTTGTTGATTTAGTGCTGGCATATCTAAATCCCCATCTCCTAGCGAAGAGAGTCTATAGTCTCCTATATCGTTATATCCTATGACATAGTCTCCTGCTTCTTTATCTAGATCACATATTAGAGATACTCCTAGAGTATTTGTAGATGTTGGTATCAAAAGAACTTTGAAGTTTGAGTGTTTCTCTATAAATCCTAGAAGTCTTGCAATGTTTTCAGCTCTTTTATGAGAGTAGAGATCAGAGCCTGCTATGAGGATTGGAGAGGATTTGCTCTTTAAAATCTTAGCAAGACTTTCAAGCTCCTCTTCGCTTATATTAGATTCTGAGCATATATAACCAATATCCAAATCATCTAGATACTCTTGAAGTCTATTATCAACTATTTTATCCTTGAGTATTACATAAGCAAGTGCAGCAATAGCTCCCTCTTCCGCACCAACTTCATACTTGACAAACTTGGATGGATGAATTCTGTTATCTTCTATAGTATGTAGATAGCCAAAATATGCCCCTTTTAGCTTCTTTGCACTATTGATAGCATATCCAACAACAGGTGCATCATCATAGATTCTACTTCCAATTGAGAGTATAAAATCAGAACGCTTCACATCCTCTACGCTTCCAGTATAAAAAGAGACACCAGAAGCCATGCTCAACTCAGATAAAAACTCTCTAAATATATAGGCTTCACTATTTATGAGCTTATAACCCCTCTTCTCTTTAAGTTTTTGCAAAATAAGAGCTTCCTCATTTGTGATAAATGAGTTAAATCTAATAGTATCAGCTTTCAAAAAAGCCTCAACTGCTCTAGAGAGTTCGCTGCTATCTTTTGTAGTTTCACTATTTTCAAAATCAAATCCAAACCTACCTGCAATACATAAAGAGTTGTACTCAAAATCATTACTAACTCTATATATTCTCTTCTCGCTTGCATCAAGAGTGCCATCATGTTTAACCTCATAATATATTGCACAACCCACAGGGCAATGTGAGCAAGTGGCAGGGATTTTTCTTAATTCCCAAGAGTTAGAGATATATTTAAAACCTGTGCTAACCAAAGCACCTACAGGACAAACTGCGATACATTCGCCACAAAATGAGCAATCAAGCTCATCACTTCCTTTTGGTTTTATGTGTGAACTATAGCCCCCAGTTGCTATCTCTATTGCATCATCACCTATTATCTCATTACATGTATGAACACATCTCTCACACAATATACATAAAGATGGATCATAGCCAATAAGTCCCCATCTCTTTATCTCTCTTTTCTCCTCTTTTGCAGAAAACTCTTGTCTATCAAGCTCAAATTCTAGTGTCCTATTTTGCAATAAACACTCACCACTCTTATCACATACGCCACACTCTAGAGGATGATTTACATCATAAAGCTTAAGAATATTTTGTCTATACTCAAAAAGCTTTTTAGAATCTGTAGTAACTTTTATCCCCTCAACTACAGGTGTTTGACAACTAAGTATTAGCTCATCACTGCCCTCTATCTCAACTACGCAGATTCTACAAGATGAGATAGGCTCTAACTTTGGAAGATAACACATAGTAGGTATATAGTGTCCAGATTTAGTTGCTGCCTCTAAAATAGTCTGACCTTTTTTGGCCTCTACTAGATTGCCATCTACATAAAAACTTATCATATCGCAACCATCGCTATGTAGTAACATCTCATGCATCTTTGAGCTTCAGCGATTGCTTGCTCTTTTGTCAAGCCAAAATTTACCTCATCATTTTTATCTTTTCTATAGCCAACATCTAGCTTTCTGGAGTGCTCTCTCTCCATCCCAGCTAACCATCCGCCTATCTTCTCTTTTTTGTCATATACTCGCAATTTTCTCAAATGATCTTCCATAATCTCATCACTACTTAGGGTAATCTTGCCAGTTTGTAGATATCTAGACATTACAGATGCTGCTCTTTTTGCTTGGCCTACAGCATTTACTATAGTCATAGGTCCATATTCACAATCCCCAGCTGCAAAAATACCCTCTCTATTTGTAGAGTAGGTTTTGCTATCTGTTTTGATTGTATTCCAGCTTGTAAGCTCTATCTCCCACTCTTTAGGAAGATGAGATAGATCTGCATCTTGAGAAACTGCTGGGATTAAATAGTCACAATCTAGATAAAAATCAGCTCCATCTACAGCAACTAGCTGTGGTCTTCCACCATCTTCTGGCTGAACCATCTCAAATTTATTACATTTTAGTTTTTTAAGGACATTATCTTCATCAAATATCTCCTCTATAGCTGTTTGAAACATAAACTCAACACCCTCTTCTACAGCTTCATGATACTCTTCTAGTGAGGTATTTCTAATGATTGTATCCTCATCTCTTCTATAGAGCATTATAACTCTCTTGGCATTTGCTCTAATAGAACATCTAACCACATCCATGGAAGTAAAACCACCGCCAACGCAGACTATAGTTTTGCCACTCAAATCTATAGGCTTGCCAATACTATATTTGGTATAGAGATTTATCTCATCCAAAAAAGGGATAGCAGGCCAGTAGCCCTTCATATCTTCTCTCTCATTTTTTGCTCTAACTTTTTTTGAAAATCTAGTACCTGTTGCAACTAACACTGCATCATAATTTTTCTCTAGATCTCTCATCTTCTCATCATCCACTCGATGATTTGTAATAAAATTCACACCTAGAGATCTAACTGCTTCTATGTCTCTATTGTATTTTCCTATAGGCATCCTATACTCTGGAACTCCAACTGCTACTTCGCCACCCAAAACTGGTAACTCTTCAAATACATCACAATGGATTCCATCCATTGCTAAATAATACGCTCCTGTAAGTCCAGCAGGGCCTGAGCCAACAATAGCTACCCTCTTATCTCTATAAGGCTTTTGTGGATATGGATGAAACCATCCAAACTCACCAGCTGCTTCATCCTCATAATCAGCTCCTAATCTCTTAAGCTCCATAATAGCTATAGGCTCATCAAGATTTGCTCTCCTGCACTCATTTTCGCATGGATGTGGACAAACTCTACCACAAGTATGAGCTAGAGGCATAGTCTGCCTTGTGGCTCTTAGCGAATCATCAAGCCTGATATCCCTCACACCCTCAATATAAGCTGGAATATCAACATGTGCAGGACAAGCATCCATACATGGTGCAGTCACTTTAGAGATATAATTTTTTTCACTATTTTCATACTCTTTTGATCTTTTTTTGTTATCAATAAGTTCAAGAAAATCATTACTGTAGTATTCAAGAAGTTGCAGTATTGGCTTTGGGACTGTCCTACCAATTTCACATTTACTTGTATTCATCATAGTCATAGAGGCTGATTTCAAAAACTCTATATCGCTTCTCTCTCCCTCACCTCTTGCTATCTTGTCTAAAATATCAAACAACACTCTTCCACCAAATCTTCCAGGAGCACATCTACCGCATGCTTCTGAATAGACTTGATAAGAGTAAGCATACTCACATGCAAGCTTTACAACATCTATATTTTTATCGAATATAGCAACACCATTCCAACCTATAAAAGCTCTTGCCTCGCAATCTTTATCATAACTATATGGGAATTTAAAGCTAGACTCTTTCCAATTATCTATCTGTATCTCTCTATTGTCTATGAGCTCATTTTGCCATGCAGAAAATACTACTTTACTCAAGCCGACTTCCTCTTTACAACAACCGTCCAATCAACCTCATTGAATTTAAGTGAATTCATTAGCTCATGGCCATGCTCTTTTATCACATCAGCACTCTTTTGGATAGGAGTAAAATCACCCACTTCAAATAGGAAAATAGCAACCTCTTCAGGCTTAATATCGCTTTCTAGAATCTCAACCATTCTCTCATAAAAGCTATCTTTTAAATCTCTTAAGTCAAATCTCTGCATCAAAGCTCTCCTATCTATCTATTTCACCAAAAACTATATTTAAATTACCAATAATAGTAACAACATCTGCTAGGTAGTGACCAGGTAAAAGATCAGTTAGTAAACCAGTATGAAAAAAGCTAGGTGCTCTAATTTTTAGCCTATAAGCATAAGGTTCACCTTCGCTTCTTATGAAAAACCCTAGCTCACCCTTTGGAGATTCTGTTGGTGCATAAACCTCACCAACTGGCGGTCTCATGCCTTGTGTAACCAATACAAAATGTTGCATCAAAGAGTAGTTTTGAGTCATCATATCCTCTTTTGTAGCAGAGAGATATTTTGGTGCATGAGCCATCAAACCATGCTCACTCTCTTTGTACATCGGTATAAGCTGAGCCAAAATCTTCAAAGATTCTCTCATCTCTTGCATGTATAGTTTATACCTACCATAAGAATCTCGTGCATCACAAAAAGGAATATCAAACTCAACCTCATCATACAGTTCATAAGGCTCCTCTTTTCTTATATCATACTTGATACCACTTCCTCTAAGTGTAGGACCAGAGACTCCCCAGCTTTTTGCCATCTCAGGAGTTAGATTGCCAACATCTTCTAGCCTCATCTTCCAGATTCTGTTTTGATCAAGCAAACCTTCATAATCAGCAATACCCTCAGGCATGTGATCCAAAAATTTACTAAGAGATTCCAACCAACCCTCTGGTAAATCAAGTGGAACTCCACCAATCCTTACAGCAGAGTGAGTTAGCCTTGCACCACAATAGTCCTCCATCAAGTCCATCGCAAACTCTCTCTCTCTAAAACAGTAGAGAAATACAGACATTGCACCAACATCAAGAGCATGAGTTGCAAGCCAAAATAGATGTGATATGATTCTATTTAACTCTAAAAGCATCATTCTAATAATCTTAGCTCTTCTTGGGACTTTATCTTCAATACCCAAAAGTCTCTCAACTGCTAGAGCAAAAGCGTAGTTATTTGCACTAGCAGCAATATAGTCCATCCTATCAGTTGTAGGCAAAAACTCATTATATATCATGTTTTCACCCATCTTCTCCATACCTCTATGAAGATACCCAATATCAGGATGAGCCTTTACCACCATCTCACCTGCAAGCTCTAGTATCAATCTTAGTTGACCATGAGCTGAGGGGTGTTGAGGACCAAAATTTACGATCATATGGTTGTCGCTTCTCTCAAAAACCAAGTTTTCAAAAAAAGGCGATAGTCTGTTTACTTGTTGCATAATCTACCTACTTCCTCTTCTCTAATTCTTTTGAAATCTCAGGCTTAAGTTTTTTGATAAGGAAAACACCCTTCTCTTCTTGATATTTTAGGTTAGTATCAGGCTCTCCAAGATCAATTGATGCTCCATATTCAACCTCATGACCAATCCTAGAAAATCTCTTAGTGTCATATCTATCTATCATAGCACCATCTCTGTTTTCAGGACCAACTACCTCTCTATACTCTTTTCCAAATATCTTATCTACCTCATACCACTGTGCAAACTCATCGCCTTGAAGCGGATATGTTTTTAGCAGTGGATGTCCTTCCCAATCATCTGGCATTAAGATTCTTTTCATGTATGGATGGTTATTTGCTCTTATACCAAACATATCATACATCTCTCTTTCACTCCAATCAGCACATCTAAAGTGAGATGATACAGATTCTATAGCTTCTCCCTCTTTTAGAAAACATTTAATCCTAGCTCTTTTTGTTGTTGAGAGTGAAAGCATCTGATAGAAAATCTCAAAACCACCGCACTTAGCCACATAGTCAATAGCACTCATCTCATTTAAGATGTCATAACTAAGAGAGTTTTTCATATATCCTATAACCTCAAAAATAGAAGAGCTTTCTACTATTACTACAAGTTGATTTATCTCTACATAAGAATCTTTGACCTCAAATTTTGAGCCAAGAGATTTGACATCATCAAAAAATCTACTCCCCTCTTCAATCTTCTCTCTAGGAACTTGAGGAGCTACATAAAATCTATCTCTATAGTATGATTTTTTTTGTACATCTTTTTTTGGTCTATACTCTCTCATTACACCAACCTCTTTTTTGGGAGCTTTTTAAAAGCTCTCTCTCTTCTTATTTTTTGTTGTAGTAACATCGCTGCATACTGTAGAGTCTCTGGTCTAGGTGCACATCCTGGAAGATAGATATCTACAGGAATTACCCTATCTACTCCTTGAACAGTTGCATAAGTATTAAACATACCACCAGTATTTGCACAACTTCCCATAGAGATTACCCATTTTGGCTCTGTCATCTGATCATATAGTCGCCTAATAAACTCAGCATGCTTTTTTGTCAATGTTCCAGCAACAACCATCACATCAGCCTGCCTTGGTGAAGCACGGAAGATCGTTCCAAACCTATCAAAATCATACCTACTAGCTCCACTTGCCATCATCTCAATAGCGCAACACGCTAAACCATATGTCAAAAACCACATAGAGTTACTTCTACCCCAGTTGATAAGATGATCAACTGTTGTCAACATAACAGGAAGACCGCCATCTTTTGTATAATTTACTTGATGCTGTGCCACTCTAGTGCTCCTTTTTTCCACTCATATACAAAACCAATAGTTAGCAGCAATAGAAAGAAAAACATTGCAACAAATCCAAACCAACCTAAAATCTTAAAGTCAACCGCCCAAGGGATCATAAAAATAATCTCCACATCAAAAACTATAAATAGTAGTGCTAGCATATAGAACTGAATAGATATTCTATTTGGCTGCTTTGTCACCTCAGGCCCACACTCATATATAGAGAGCTTCAACTTCTCATTATCAAGTTTTGCTAACTTCCTACTAACAAGCCTAGCTAGAAATGTAGTAGCAAAGAAAGCTACAAATGTTATGACAAAAAGAAGAAAAACCCCAAAATATGGATGAGAAAAATCCATATGGCTCATGATAACCCCTTGGAAATATAAAGATATCTAATACTTCAGATGAAGTCGAAAAATTATTATGTCAAATAAAACTATAATCTACAATAAAAATATTACTTTGACTTCTTAATTCTAATTATAGAAATATAGAGAAATTCAATTTAAATCCCAATTTTTTTACAATTTTACACACTAAGAGTTGAGATATAGTTACAATATGTAACATCTAATCCATAAAATCTGGACTACAGACTATTTTTTGCTCCCCATTGTACTCAAATTTTAAAGAACTAGCATGAAGCATAACCCTATTTCCCCCACTAAGTGTAGCTTTTTGTTTTTCGCCTACTTCACCATCGAGGTATTTCAGATAGGTCTCCACCCCACATAGATAGAGCAAATCACCTACTATTGGGTGGCCTATACTCTTTAGGTGAGCTCTTATCTGATGTGTTCTGCCAGTTTTAGGTGTTACTTTTAGAAGCGTTTTATCACCATATCTCTTGAGTGGTTCTATGACTGTTATAGATTCTTTTCCATTTTTGCTAGGAGTTGTCATTTTAGATTTCAGCTCCCTACTTGGCTCTAGTAGTGGAGTATCTATCTCTTTTTTGTCAGATATATCACCAAAAACTAGTGCATGATACTCTTTTTTTACCTCTCTATTTTCAAAAAGCTTTTTTAGATTCACCTCAGCCTCTCTATTTTTTGAACACAACACCAATCCGCTTGTCTCTTTATCAAGCCTGTGTGTAATATTTGAATCTTTTCCATATTTTGATTTTAGAGAATCGAGCAAAGAGATAGGAGAATTTCTCCCCTTTGGATGCACAAGTAGTCCACTTGGTTTATTTAAAACTACAAAATCATCATTTTCAAAAACCACCTCTACATCAACAAAAGCAGGCTCAAAAACCACAACCTCATACTCACCACAAATATCAATAGATTTATCCTTGAGAGTTTCACCATTTTGGCTTATACGGCCTATATCTATGGCTCTTTGAGCCTCTTTTTGAGTCATGGAAAGATTGTGCATAAGAGATAAAAAGAGTCTTTTGTTTTGTTCTTCATAAAATATTTTTTTGATGTAGGGCATTACTCTCCATGTTTGCAAAGTTAGATATTTTATAACAAATTACAAAATAATATATTCTGCTAATTTTAGAAGATTTAGGATGGGAACTTTCAAAGCACTAAGTTTTATCACTTTTCTCTTTTATTTTTTGAGCAAGAGAGCTATCCATAGTGCCAAGATGTAACTCAAACCACTCAGGCAATCTATCTTTGACATAAGCTTTTGCCATCATTGTGTTGCCTTTTTTAGCTTTTTGAACAAAAAGATTTAGTTCTCCTAGTATTTTATCATGCTCTGATTTATGTTCAGAATATGAGCTATATCCACACTCCAACATCAAGTGCTCTTCTTCTTTGAAATGTTTCTGAGCATGCTTAAAAAGTTTTTCTATAAGTTCTGCGAAATTACTACTATCAGCTTTTAAAAGCTCAGATAGCTCTTCACAAAAGTTCTGATGCTCTCTATCCATCTCCAAAACTCCAAGAAGATATTTCTCTTGCCACATGATAGCTTTACCTTGTATTTAGAATATTATTAAATTCAAATAATCTACTTTTTATAAAAAATAGAAATGGTTTCTTGTAAAGAGCTTTTACCCTTGTAGCGTCTCTAGTCTCTCTTTTTTTGTCCCTATTTCAGTTATCTGTACTCCAAAGTTTCCATCTACTATGACAACCTCGCCTTTGGCTATAACTTTATCATCAACTAAAATCTCAAGAGGATCATTTGCTAGTTGATTTAGCTCTACAACTGAGCCTATATCCATAGATATTACATCTTTTAGAAGCATCTTTTTTTGTCCGATTCTAACTTTGACATTTAGTTTTACATCCAAAAGCATGGAGATATTTTTCATCTCTCCATCATCAAGCACTGAAGAATAGCTACCTCCACTCTCACCACCACTTGAGTGACTCTCATGTTGGTTACTTTCTCCATGAGCTGCACCACCACTATCACTCTTTTTTCCTCCAAATGATGAGAGCAGGGAAGAATCAAGTGCAAAAGAGATAGGGCTTTTTATATCATTTAAAGAGAAATCAAATTTTAGAATCTTTGCATATTTTGACAACTCAAGATCATCATCTTCTGTAAAAAAATCAATTTTTTCTGGAGTAAAGTTTAATTTTGGAAGCTCTTTTTGTGAGCTAAGAGCAGTAGAAATTGCACCAAATATATTTGAAGCTATCTCTTTGATAGCATCTAAATCATCTGGCTCTATTTCATCTTTGGATTCTCCCTCACCGCCTAACATCAAATCACCAAGTGCAGTACCAAGTGCTGGAGGAATAAGCACCCCTATGTTGCCACTACCATCTCCACTAGCTGAAATTTCCACGACACACTGGGGCGATGTAATATCACTACTATCACCACTATCTTCGCCAAGATATGAGATTGTTGGAGCTTGTCCAGTTAAGCCCTCAATAGTTGCAATAGTCTCTTGCTCTATTAACTTTATAAACTCATTCAACAGCTTTTCCTTTACACATTTTCTGGATTTTCACCCGCACCACTTGCCCTGCTTTTTCTCTGGTTTTCAAGAACCTCTAGTATCTCTTTTACCTCATCTTTTTCAGTTTTGATAATCTCATTTATCTTAACTGTTTTTCTAAATCTATGTAGCCCAATTTCTCCTATAAATTTCTCCCTACCATCTACATTCATAATAACCGTATCATCTGCTGGCCTATCTAGTCTTATGATATCACCACAATTTAGATCTAGCACCTCTTTGAGATCTAGTTTTGTATTGCCAAGATGAGCTGAAACTGTGACCATTGCACCACCAAGTAAGGCTTGAAGCTCTTTGTTTCTACTCTTTTTGGAGCTTGTATCACTAAGCATTACATCTCTACTAGCTAGCCTTGAGAGTATAGATTCTAGAGAGATTACTGGATAGCAGATATTCATCATGCCTGAGCTATGACCTATGATAATCTCCATAACTACCATGATAACTATCTCATTTTGCGCAACGATTTGGACAACATTTGGAGATGACTCTTTTGCGTCAACTGAAGGAAATACCTCAGCAATAGGTCCCCATGCATCCTTTAGATTTGCCATCATCTGACGCAAAACACTATCTAAAAGATTTAGCTCTATGTCACTAAATTCTCGGCTTGCCTCATAAGGATCACCTTTTCCACCCAAAAGCCTATCAATCATTGGAAAGGCAATAGAAGGATTTATCTCTAAAACTCCACTACCCTCTAGTGGCTTCATAGAGAATACATTAAAAGATGTTGGTGAGGGCAAAGACATCAAAAACTCACCATAAGTCATCTGATCTACAGAGTGCAACTGAATCTCAACAATAGATCTCATGACAGCAGAAATCTGAGAGCTAAGATTTCTAGCCATCTTATCATGTATCCCTCTAAAAGCACGCAACTGCTCTTTACTAACTCTATTTGGTCTCTTAAAATCATAGAGAGTGACTTGCTTTTGCTGTAGGGAGCTATCTTTCTCTAAAACCTCAGCATCAGCACCATCATCATCTACAACCTCTAAGAGAGCATCTATCTCCTCTTGTGAGAGAATATCAGCCACTATTTTCTCCTAGCTTATCTCTTACTTTTCTTATTATTGCTTTATGGATTTGTGATATTCTAGATTCTGTTATCTCCAAAATAGAGCTTATCTCTTTGAGTGAAAGTTCTTCAAAGTAGTAGAGTTGGATAATAATCTGCTCCCTCTCCTCAAGAGTGCCCAAAATATCCCTAATAACACCTACAAGCTCTTGTTGCTCTACCTTTTTTACTATATTGTTTGAATCACCAAAATTTGTTAGCTGGTCATCTATTGGCATAAGAGTATATATATCAGCAGCAACTCTTGCTTCTCTAATCTTAGAGACATCTTCACCCAAAGTATAAGCTAGATAATCATCATCTGGCTCCTCTTCATGATCATTCATATATTTTGATATCTCAAAATCAATTGACTTAATAAGCTTCCTATTGCTTCTTGAGACCACATCAAGAGAGCGTAAATAATCAAGCATAGAGCCATAAACCCTCTGTTTTGCATAACCCCAAAAGCTATCATTTAACTTATCATCATACCTTCTAGCTAGCTTTACTAACTCTTCTGCACCAATAGATATAAGATCTACAGTATCTACAGAGCTAGGGAGTCTCTCTTTTAGTCTGTACGCCATCGCTTTGACCGCTGGTAGATATGATACAGCTAGTTCATCTTGGCTATATTTTAGATTTTCATTGTAGTTTTTAATGCTTTTTTCGCCTAATTTTTTTGACATATCTATTCCTTATCTACCTTTTACTGGCAGAGGAATGTCATCCTCATCACGGTTATTTTCTAGATGCCTCATAAACTCTCTCACCTTATCTGTCATCTTCTCTCTTTTGTCAAACTCTTTTGAGAAATACTCTATTATCTCGTCATGCTTCTTTTTGTTTATTGTCGAACTTCCTGTACTAAAAAACCTAATATAAAACGCTGATGCGACCATAAATATTAAATAGAAGCAGATTGTAACAAAAAATGTAAAAATAGCTATCATTTCTGGAGATTGAAACTTGATTATAGAGATTATAAGCCCAATAAAAAAGCCATTGACAATAGAAAAACTCAAAAAGTTGTCTATTTTTAGCATTTACGCACCTAAGGTTATTTTTTTGCTAGAATTGTCCCAATATCTTTTTGAAGAATCTACCAAATCTTCTCTCTTCGCCAACCTTAAGCACATTATGTTCCATGCTAGATGCCAATCTTTTTGCTATTACCTCTATATCATTTGTAGATGAACTATTTGGATTTTGCTTCACAAAAAGTGATCTCTGCTTTATTGCCCTAGATATTGTCGTATCTTGATCTATTTTACCCAAAAATTCAAGTTTTAGAGTATTTGATACATGCTGTTTTGTTATTGTTGAGATTTTTTCAAATATAGAGGTAGCCTCTTTTTCATTTTTTGTCATATTCATTATCATTTTTATTTTTGGCTTATCTTTTGAAATAATCTTTATCATAGTGTATGCATCTGTAATAGCAGCAGGATCAGGTATTGTTACCACTATCACATCATCACTTGCATTTAAAAAACTCTGTATATGTCCCCCAATACCAGCACCAGTATCAATAATCATAAAATCAAGACTATCTAAAATTGATATCTCATCATAAAAGGCTTCCATGAGAAACTGATCAGAATATTTTAGTATCTCCTCCCCACTCTCTCCTGGAATAAGATACAACCCACTCTCTATGGGAATAATAATATCTCCTATTTTTGCCTCTCCCTTTAGTGTATGGAGAATATTTTTCTCAACCTTTTTGACCCCAAAAATAACATCAAGATTTGCCAAACCAATATCTGCATCAAATACAGCTACTTTATATCCCATCCTCCAAAGACAGTAGGAGAGATTTGCACTAATAGTACTTTTGCCAACGCCTCCTTTGCCACTTGTGATAGATATTATTTTGCTCTCTACCCTCTTCTCTCTTGGAGGGGTATCCATAAGTGCGTCTAGTTCGTGAGCTTGAGTTCTCATCTGCTCACCTTTCTAAATCCATCAAGCAGACAATCCACAAGATACTCACTACTAGCACACATCAAGTCACCTGGCACCTCTTGACCAGTTGAGAGGTAGCTTATTGGCTTTTTTGTATCATAAACTAATGAAAATATATTTCCAAAAGCTTTAGTCTCATCTAGTTTTGTAACTATCAATGTATCAATATTTAAAATAGAAAATGTCTGATAGATATCTCGCAAATCCTCATACTTTGTAGAGGCAGATATAACAAGAGAGACATCAATAGAAGAGTGCACTTCACTATTTAAAAAACTCTTCAAAGAATCAATTTTTTGTTTGTCATGTTGTGAGCTTCCAACAGTGTCAATAAGTATATAATCACAATGAGAAAGTGAGCTAATAGCACTCAAAAACTCAGGTGGATCTACAACTTTTTCTATAGAGAGCTTCATCTTTCTAGCATAAAACATGAGCTGATCATAAGCTCCAATCCTATATGTATCAAGTGTTATGATTCCTACTTTGTAGTTGATGTCCATAAGTCTTGAAAATCTTGCGGCTAGTTTTGCTAAAGTCGTAGTTTTACCAACTCCTGTTGGCCCAACAAGCATTATAATCTTTTTGCCATTTAGCATCTCCATCTCTTTGCGAGAGTAGATCATTTTTCGTAATACTTCTCTAAAGTATCTCTTTATTAGTATAGAGTTTTCACGCATCTTTACAGGCATAAGTTGCAAAGTTAGTTGCATAATAGTGTCAAGATGCTCTTTTGACATACCGCTTCCTCTTGTTATGCGATATATCTCTGCAAATTCACTTGGGATAACTACGCTATTTCCTTTTGGACTCTTCTCATCCCAGAACATATTTTGGATAATTTTTAGTTTATCATTTAGCTTATCTATCTCTTTTTTTATAAGCCCCAACTCTTTTGGATCCTGCTCTCTTTTTTTAAAGTTTACATCCCTCTCTTCTCTGCTATTAGGAGTTGAGCTACTTCTATTTATCTGCTCTCTTTTGGTGCCAATGCCATCTAAGCGTGATTCTTGTGCTTCTCCTGGAGTTGTGCCGCCTATACTCTCTTTTAGCTTCTCTATATGTGCTCTGCCATCCCTACCACTATCTTGATTGTTAGCTATTTTTGATATCTGCTTGACAGCCTCAGAGAGCTGAAGCGTTACATCATCGCCTCTAGCGTATGGATTTGCACTTCTTTTTTTCATCTGCTTTTCTGAGATTCGCTCTAAAGTCTCCTCAATCTTATTTCTTTTTTGAGGCTCACTTTGTGGTTCATCTCCTCTATTGCTAGTTCTATTAGTCGAATCTGTTATATCATCATCTACAGCTATGACAAGCTCATAGAGTCCAGATTCTAAGCCACTTTTCTTTTTGATCTCTTTTGTGCTAACAACCATAGCCTTATCGCCATAGCTACTTTGTGCTTTTTTTAGTGCGATAGCTGGAGTTTCACCAGTAATATTTATAAGTCTCATAAGACAACTATTCCTTTAGGAGAAAAATAGGAACTAAAACAGAATCTCTGCTAGACCATCGAGGATGAGGGATCTCTAGCCAATCTCTCTTGAATCTTATTTTATCATAAAATATTATATCTAAATCTATTTTTCTAGGAGCATTTTTGAAATATCTCACACGACCTAGTCTTCTTTCGATATACATTAAATATGAAAAAAACTTCCTATAAGAGTAGTTTGTAGCAACTACTAATATAGAGTTTAGAAAATAGTCTTGGTCCTTGTATCCAAATGGTGGATTTTTATAAATTGGCGCACTTTTTATTATATCTATATCTTTATGTCCAAAAAAAATCTCAAAAAGCTTCTGAAATCTTCTCTCAACATCTCCAACATTTCCACCTATGCCAATAGTCACTATATGCCTCTTGTTGGTAGCTTCATGTCTTCTATATGGATAGTTTTTGATAGAGTATATCTCCTCTTTTGCATCATCACCCTCTAGCCAACTCACAAGACCTCAGCCCTACCCTCTTTGATAACAACCACATCCTCAATACGGACACCAAATCTATCTGCTATGTAGATTCCTGGCTCTATTGTAAAAACCATGCCATCCTCTATAGTCTCATCTGAATTTTTTGTAATGCGAGGTAGTTCATGTATATCTAAACCAACACCATGACCCAAAGAGTGGACAAAATATTTCCCATAACCCTCTTTTTCTATCACCTCTCTAGCTACTCTATCTATATCTTTAGCCCTCATACCAGCCCTAGCTTTTTCTATAGCTTGCTCTTGAGCTTTTCTGACTGTATCATAGATTTTTTGCATCTCTTTATCACTTAAGTTCTGCTCTTTTTTGAAGCTAAATTTATCACCAACAACTGCTGTTCTAGTTCTATCACTACAATATCTTCTATATTTGATTCCTGCATCAAAAAGCAAAATATCTCTAGATTTTAGTTTCACTTGAGAAGGAATCGCATGAGGTTTTGCGGCATTTGCATTTATTCCAACTATTGGATCAAAACTTAGCTCATACTCTCCAAAATCACTCAGGATTCTCTTAGCTTCAAAATAGAGTCTCTTTTCACTCATACCCATGCCATTCTCACCTATAAAGTTCGCAAACTCCAAAAAGGCTTTTGCATTTAGCTCTACAGATTTTTTGATAAGAGCTATCTCAGATTCGCTCTTTATGCATCTCTTTTTTTGTGAAAGATTTGGCACTGGGTATAGATAGATATCTCTTAGCTTACTTTTGAAAACATCGATATCTCTAGAGCTAAACTCAAGAGGATTGTAGGCTATTTTTTTAATTTTTGAAGCTCTTAGAATCTCTCTAGCTTTTTTTGAGATATCATTTGCCTCTACTACGCTCACACCTTTTGCTTGCTCTTTTGCCTCAGTAGTGTATCTGCCATCTGTTATAAAAATCTTCTCGCTACCCAAAGATAGTAAAAATGCGTTATCACATGAGTAGCCACACTCAAAATAGAGTGCGTTCTCATCTTTGTAGATATAGTTCACTATCTACTCTTGGTTAGCCTCAGCTTTTATTGCTTCTTCTCTAGCTTTTTGTTGCTCTTTTAAAGCTTTAACCTCATTTAAAATCTGCATAATAGCAATCATCGCCATGTGATATCCAAAAGGACCAAAACCAGCTATAACACCTGCACAAACACCTGCTGTTAGGGATTTTTGTCTAAACTCTTCTCTTGCATGTATATTTGTGAGATGTACCTCTATTGTTGGCAAAGATACTGCTGATATTGCATCTCTTATTGATATTGAGTTGTGAGTTAGAGCTGCTGGATTTATAATCATCCCATCTGCTTCACCCAAACACTCTTGGATTCTATCCACGATCTCACCCTCTAGGTTGCTTTGAAAAAACTCAATCTCTAAGCCATTTTGTTCTGCGAAGCCTTTCATGTTTTGATGAATCTGCTCTAGCTTCATATTTCCATAAATATTTTGCTCTCTAACGCCCAACATGTTTAGATTTGGACCTTGTATCACTACAATTTTCACGAATATCCTTTGTGTTATGTTTTATGTTTTATTATTTTAATAAGGCTGTGATTATATCAAGAGCTAAGAAAAAAGCTTATTAAAGGCTTCTTTTAGCTTCATCTTCGTTCTCTCTTAGGTCAATCCATCTTAGTCTAGTTCCACCCAATATATGAAAATGTAGATGAGGAACCTCTTGACCACCATCATAGCCAATATTTGTAATCAACCTGTACCCATTCTCATCTAGTCCTAATTTTTTAGCAACCTCTTTTATAAATTTAGTCATACCAACCATAATCTCTTCATCTACCTCATGAAAAGATTTGTAGCACCTCTTTGGTATTGCTATGACATGTATTGGTGCCTTTGGGTTTATGTCGTGGAATGCCAAAAAATTCTCATTTTCATGTACTTTATTGCATGGTAGTTCACCAGCTACAATCTTTTCAAATATATTCATCTCTCAAGCTCCTTGTTTAAATCTCTTTAAATGGTATATTATCTAATTGTAATGAAAAATAGAATAACATCTCAAACATTTTTCAAGAGGGGTGATTTTGATAGGCGATATTTCCAAAGAGATTGAGTGTTTAAAAACCTCCGTAGAAGCTGAGGAGCTAAGAGTTAAAGTTTTTGGAAAAAAAGGCTCTCTTACTCAAGAGTTTTCCAAATTAAAAGATTTAGCAGGTGAAGAGAAAAAAGTTAGGGCAAAAGAGCTAAATGAGCTAAAGGAGAGATACACCAATGAACTCTATCTCAAAACTGAGATTTTAAAAACAAAAGAGCTTCAGGAGAGACTTCTAAGAGAGGAGATAGATGTTACTCTATTTTCACCTCTTACAAGCAAAGGTGCAATCCACCCAGTAAATGCAACTATGGATAGAATCATAGAGTACTTCATATCTCTAAATTTTGGCGTAGAGAGTGGTCCTTTGGTAGAGGATGAGTTTCACAATTTTGAAGCCTTGAATATACAACCTCACCATCCTGCAAGAGATATGCAAGATACATTCTACTTCAAAGATGGCAAACTCCTAAGAACTCACACTTCTCCAGTTCAGATTAGGACTATGAAAAACTCCAAACCTCCTATTAGGATTATCTCACCTGGTGCTGTATTTAGAAGGGATTACGATTTGACACATACTCCAATGTTTCATCAGGTAGAGGGCTTGGTGGTAGATGAGATAGGCAAAGTATCTTTTTCAAATCTAAAATATATTTTAGAGGATTTTTTGACATATATGTTTGGCGAAGTTGATGTGAGATTTAGAACAAGTTTTTTCCCATTTACAGAGCCTAGTGCAGAGGTTGATATAAGCTGTATTTTCTGCAAGGGAAGCGGTTGTAGGGTCTGCAAAAAGACAGGTTGGCTTGAAGTTCTTGGATGTGGCATAGTGGACAAAAATGTATTTGATGCAGTAGGCTACAAAAATGTTAGTGGATACGCTTTTGGTTTAGGCGTTGAGAGATTTGCGATGCTTATCCACAATGTGAACGATTTGAGATCTTTTTTTGAAACAGATACAAGAATGTTGGAGCAGTTTAGATGATTTTTTCTAGAGGTTTGATAAATGAATATGTTGATATTGATAAAATTTCAACTCAAGATATATATAAAAAGCTAAATAGTATTGGTTTAGAGGTAGATTCGCTCCAAAAATATAGCGTGCCAAAAGGTGTGGTTATTGGAAAAGTTCTAGAGTGCAAAAAGCACCCTGATGCTGACAAACTCTCAATCTGCAAGGTAGATATAAAATCAAAAGTCCTAAACATAGTCTGTGGTGCCAAAAATGTAAGAGAGGGTATTTTCGTCCCTGTAGCAAAAATAGGAACGATTTTAGGAGAAAATGAGAAGAGGTTAGAGATAAAAAGAAGCGAGCTAAGAGGTGTTGAGAGTGAGGGTATGATATGCTCTTCCACTGAAATAGGTTTGCCAAAAATAGATGATGGAATTATGCATATTGATGAGAGTATTGGCACTTTTGAAATTGGTCAAGAACTAAGCGAAATAGCCTTTTTTGATGACTATATTTTTGAGATAGATCTCACTCCAAATAGAGGCGATTGTCTAAATATACAAGGTATTGCAAGAGAACTATCTGCATCTTTTGACATCTCATTAAAATCTGGTGAAAAGCTAGAAGATGAGGATAATGTTTTAGGAATTGGTAGGTTAATACAGGTCTCTTATGAGGGTAAATCAGACTCATCTATGTTATATAAAGTTGTCAAGCTAAATGATTTTAAGTTGCCACTAAAATATAAGCTAAGATTAGCATATAGCGATTCTTTGGAAAAAAATGAGCTAGATTCACTACTTGAGTATTGTACATTTATCACTGGTGTAGCTATGAAGTCTTATGATTATGATATTTTAGTAGAGGGCAAAAGCGAAGATTTCAAGCCACTTCTAACAATAAAAAGAGATAAAGATCTTTTAGATTCTGTCTATTGTGATGAAAAATTATCAGTAGTAGGTGTAAATCACACTAATAACTTAGAAGATTCTAAAAATAGTGGAACTTTTATCATTGAAGCAAGCTACATACCTCCTGATATCGTCTCAAAAAAAGTTATGGGAAAAGAGCTAAAAAAAGACCATAAAAGCTTCTATAGATCTTCTAGAGGTTCAAATCCAAAGCTAGTTGATGGTATCGATCTTTTGTGTAAATTTATAGGAACATATAGCAAAGAAAGCGTAATATACTCTGGCACTCATGAGATAACACAAAACTACAAAGCAACTCCACTATCTATTGATGTAGAGACAATATCAAATATTATAGGTCATAAAATTCAAAAATCTCAAATAGTGACTATTTTAAAAAATTTAAGCTTCAGAGTAGATGTCTCTCCTGATGAACAGTTTATTGCTATAACTCCGCCACCTTTTAGACATGATATTGAAAATATTCAAGATGTCACAGAGGAGATTGTGAGAATTATTGGGATTGATAATATAAAATCTGAACCTCTCTGCATGCATGAGTGCAAAAAATCCAATAAAACCATGGAGAACTTTTTCAAAAAAAGAGAGCTTAGGTATCGCTCAAGTGCAGTAGGTTTTAGCGAGACTATACACTATCTTTTTGACCACAGAGAGAAGATGGAAAAATATGGCATAGAACCTATAGATAAAAATCTAGAGATTCTAAACCCTATTACTAATGAGCTAAACACACTTAGAAGAAATTTGGCTCTTAATCTCATAGTGAGTGTTGAGAGAAACAAAAATTTGGGCAAAAAGAGGTGTGCTTTTTTTGAAATAGGTTCAGTTTATGACACAAACAGAGAAGAAAAAGAGAGCTTAGCCTATATTTTTAGCGGACAAAAAGAGGAGGAGAATCTCCTAAATGGTGGAAAAGTAAAAGAGATAACATTTTTTGAGTTTTGTGAGAAAATATCTTCAATCATAGGTGATTTTGAGATTGCAACTCTAAAAAATCCTCCAAAAATAGCCCATCCATATCAAGCTGGAGAGCTAATCCTTAATGGGGAAAATATAGGATTGGTCTATAAGTTGCATCCAAATATACAAAATGAGCTCGATATTTTTGATACATTTATATGTGAAATAGATTTTGAAAAAATCCCTTATGGAATAAAAAAAGCATCTGTATTCTCTAAATATCAACCATTGCAGAGAGATTTGAGTGTTGTCATCTCAAAAGATATCAAGTTTTCAGAGATAAGGAGAGCTATAAACTCATTAAATATCTCCGAGATAAATAGTTTCTATCCACTAGATACTTTTACCACAAAAGAGCTAGGGGAAAAAATCTCACTTACTATTAGGTTTAATATGCAATCTCTAGATAGAACTCTAGAAGAAAATAGCATAAACGATATGACAGATAAAATTCTAAAACTTTTAGAAGATAATTTTGAAGCGAGTCTAAGATGAAATCCCTAAATGTAAAAATAGCTAAACCTTTTGATTTGAAGGTTAAAAACATAGCCTCTGATAAGTCTATTTCACATAGGTGTGCAATTTTTTCTCTTCTTTCTAAAGAGATATCAAAAATAGAGAATTTTTTAGAGGCTGAAGATACTCTAAACTCATTGGAGATAGCAAAATATCTAGGTGCAAAGGTTGAGAAGAAAGGGAACCTAACTATTATCACACCACCAGAAAAGATTTGTGAGCCAAATGTACCACTATATTGTGGTAATGCTGGGACAGCAATAAGACTCTATATGGGATTTCTAGCATCTCAAGATGGATTTTTTATCCTAAGTGGAGATAGCTATCTAAATAATAGACCAATGGCAAGAGTTGCCAATCCTCTAAGAGAAATAGGTGCACAAATTGATGGAAGAGATGGCGGAAATAAAGCACCAATATCTATAAGAGGAAAAAGACTTAAATCTTTTGACTATGAGAGCAAAATATCTTCTGCACAAGTAAAAAGTGCACTTATTTTAGCTGCTCTAAATTGCGAAGGGAAAAGTATATATACTGAACCTGAACTAAGCAGAGATCATAGTGAGAATATGCTAAAGGGCATGGGAGCTATTATTGAGACTGACAATAATAGATGTACTATATCACCTTTAAACAAACCTCTAAAACCTCTAAATATAAAAGTACCAAGTGACCCCTCAAGTGCTTTCTTTTTTGCAGTTGCTGCTGCTATTTCTGAAAATTCAAAAGTTGTATTAGAAAATATATTACTAAACAAAACAAGAATCGAAGCTTTTAAAATACTGGAAAAGATGGGTGCAAAAATAGAGTTTATAGAAAAAGAGAGCAACTATGAAAGAGTTGGTGATATAGTAGTAGAGAGCTCAAATCTAATAGGTGTTGAAGTCTCTGAAAATTTATCATGGCTAATTGATGAGATTCCAGCTTTAGCTATAGCCATGTCTTTTGCCAAAGGAAAATCTGTAGTAAAAAATGCATCAGAGCTTAGAGTAAAAGAGAGTGATAGGATAAAAAGCAGTGTTTCAAATTTAATAAAATGTGGAGTTGATGTAAAAGAGCTAGATGATGGTTTTGAGATAGTAGGTGGTGAAGTAAAAAGTGCCACAATTGAGAGCTTTGGAGACCATAGAGTTGCTATGTCTTTTGCGATAGCAGGCATAAAAGTAGGTATGAATATCAATGATATTGAGTGTATCAATACATCTTTTCCAAATTTTTTAGAGATTTTAAAAGAGATAACAGAGGTTGAGACTATAGATTGATGAGTATTTTTAGATGCAAGTAGAACTTGCTAGAAAATATGGTTTCTGTTTTGGGGTAAAAAGGGCTATCTCTATTGCGGAGAAGTGCGGAGATGCACAAACTTTTGGACCTCTTATACATAATCAAAAAGAGATAGATAGATTAAGTAGGGATTTTTCTGTCTCAACTGTGGAGAGTTTTGACCACCTAGATACAAATAAGCCAATTATCATAAGAACTCATGGCATTCAAAAAAGTGATCTACAAAATCTACAAAATAAAGATGCAAACATTATAGATGCTACTTGTCCTTTTGTGACAAAACCACAAATGATTTGTGAAGAGATGAGCAAAGAGGGATATAGGGTTGTTATTTTTGGAGACAAAGAGCATCCTGAAGTAAAAGGTGTTATGAGCTATTCACATAACAAGCCTATAGTTATCTTAAGCATAGAGGAACTTTCTGAGTTAAAGTTGGGCCAAAAAATAGCCCTAGTATCTCAAACTACAAGAAAAATAGAGAATTTTTTAGAGATAGCATCATATCTTATCTCAAAATTTAGTGAAGTTAGAGTCTTTAACACAATATGCAATGCTACTTTTGAGAATCAAGAGGCAGCACATGAGCTTTCTAAAAAATCTGATATTATGATAATAGTAGGTGGTAAAAACTCATCCAACACGAAACAGCTTCTAAGAATATGCAAGAACAATTGTGCTCAAAGCTACCTTATTGAAGATGAAAATGAGATAGAGAGTTCATGGTTTGAGGGCAAAAAAAGATGTGGAGTTAGTGCTGGTGCTTCAACTCCTAAATGGATTATAGATAAGGTGGTTGCAAAAATTAGTGATTATTGAGTACAATATGTTATTATTATCTCTATAAGAAGTGCTAATTCTGAAATTTAAAGAAGGGTAAAGGGTAAAGATGTCTGATTATAATCAACAAAAAGATGAGGATAATTTAAGCCAAGAGGAGTTTGCCTCCATGCTTGAAGAGTCTTTTAATGACACCAAGAGTCAAACAGTAACAACTGGTACTATTATAAGTATTAGTGAGGATTCTGTATTGGTTGATGTAGGTGAAAAGGTAGAGGGAAGAATCAATATATCTGAGATAACAGATGAAAGTGGTGAGCTAACTCACAATAGTGGGGATAAAATAAGTATCATACTCACTGGTTTTAGAAACGAAAGACCAGTTATCTCCCATCAAAAAGCACTCAAAAAAGAGAAGGTGCAAAAGTTTATAGAATCTTTGGGTGAAGATTATACTGATAAAGTAGTAGAGGGTAAAGTAGTCAAGAAAAACAAAGGTGGCTATATTGTCGAATCTGAAGGCAATGAGTTTTTTATGCCAAAATATCTCTCTTCTATCAAAGAGGATAGCAAGCCAATAGGAAAGAACATAACAGCTTGTATCATCAATGTAAAAAAAGAGGATGATTCAATTATTATCTCTAGAAAAAGATGGTTTGAAATAGAGTGGAAAGAGAAAAAAGATAAGATAGAGGAGCTTTTAAAAAAAGAGGAGCCTCTTGTTGGTAAAGTCAAAAAGATAACTAGCTTTGGTATGTTTATTGATATTGATGGTGTAGAGGGGCTAGTACACTATACAGAGATAAGCTACAAAGGGCCTATAAATCCTTCAAAACACTTTCAGATTGATGATGTAGTACATGTAAAAATATTAAACTATGATGAGAACAAAAGAAGACTCTCTTTATCTATAAAAGCGACTATGGAAGACCCATGGAATGAGATAAAAGAGGAGCTAGAAACTGGAGATACTATAGAGGTTATGGTATCAAATCTAGAGCCTTATGGAGCTTTTGTAGATTTGGGAAATGACATTGAAGGCTTTTTGCATATATCTGAGATATCTTGGGATAAAAACATAAAACATCCTAGTGAATATCTAGAGATTGGAAAAAAGATCCATGTTGAAGTTATAGAGATTGATGGGAAAGATAGAAAACTTAGAGTCTCTCTTAAAAAAATGCAACCAAAACCTTTTGATCAATTCCTTTCTGATTTCAAAGAGGGCGATAAGATTGAGGGAGAGGTAGTTAGTTTAACTGACTTTGGAGCTTTTATTAGAATTGGTACAATTGATGGTCTATTGCACAATGAAGATGCATTTTGGGGTAAAAACGAAAAATGCAAAGAGGTCTTCAAAAGAGGTGATAAAGTTGAAGTTGAAATTGGAAAAATTGATAGAGATAAAGAGAGAGTGTCTCTAACTAGAAAATCTCTAATACAAAGCCCTGCTGAAGAGTATGGCAAAAAACACAAAATAGATGATATCGTCAATGGAACTATTAGAGATATCAAAGAGTTTGGAGTTTTTATAAATTTAGAAGATGATGTAGATGCCCTTATTAGAAATGAAGATTTAGCACCTCTAAAAAAAGAGGAACTAAAAAGTGGAGATGAGATAGAGGCAGTACTTAGTGCAATAGATGCAAGAAATAATAGGATAAGAGCCTCTATAAAAAGACTGGAGAGGAAAAAAGAGAAAGAGGATATGAAAGAGTTTAATGGCAATAACGATAGTGATAAGATGACACTAGGTGATATTATAAAAGATCAAATCTAAAATATTAAGCATCTTTAATGCTAAAAAAATACTCTATTTTAGCAGTTTTTGCCATTTTTATTCTATCTATTGTCTCTATGACAATCTATCTTGTGAATGATTTCAGATCTATAATATCGCCAGAGACCATAGCTTTGGAATCTATAAGAGATAAAGAAGTAGAAGAGATAAAACCAAAAGAGTACATCTGGATAGAGGGCATTGTAAAAAGAGAGCAAAAAGAGTACTCTTATGCAGCAACTGAGCTTGATATAAGACTTGACTATCAAGATGCAATGAAAAATAGAGACTATAAGCACTACAGAATTGATGTAGAAAATCTAGATTCTTATAAGTTTTTTTGCATAAATCAAGTGCTAAAATCAAAAAATATTCTCTACTCTTATTATAAGGTTGATGGACTTATTAAAATAGCAATCTCAGAATCAAACAGAGATCTCTTAAATGATGCCTTAAAAGAGATTAAAAAGTACAAGATAGACTATACTATAAAAGAAATAAACTAATCTACAAAGAGGAAAAATGAGTAAATATACTATAATGATCTGTGATCATATTCACCAAAAGGGTGTTGAGCTTTTAGCCAAAGAGAGTGATATTACAGTGGTAAATGTAGATACTTTGCCTAAAGATAAACTTCTAGAGGTCATAAAAGATGCGGATGTTGCTATAACTAGAAGCTCTACTGAGATAAATGAGTCTTTTGTAAAAGCTGCTAAAAATTTAAAGGCTATTGTTAGGGCTGGTGTTGGCATAGATAATGTAGATATTGATGCGTGTAGCAAAAGAGGGATAGTAGCTATGAATGTCCCTACAGCAAATACAATAGCAGCAGTTGAACTAACTATGGCACATATATTAAATAGCGTAAGATCTTTTCCTGATGCACACAGCGAACTCAAAAATGATAAAATCTGGAAAAGAGAAAACTGGTATGGTACAGAGCTAAAAAATAAAAAGCTTGGAATCATTGGATTTGGAAATATAGGAAGTCGCGTTGGTATAAGAGCAAAAGCTTTTGAGATGGATGTAATCACTTATGACCCATACATCAATCCAGCAAAAGCTACTGATCTAAATGTCACATATACAAAGAATTTCGATGAGATTTTAAGGTGTGACATTATCACGATTCACACGCCAAAAAACAAAGAGACTATCAATATGATTGATAAAGAGGAGGTCTCAAAACTAAGAGATGGTGTTATCTTGATAAATTGTGCTAGAGGCGGTCTCTATAATGAAGATGCACTATATGAGGGATTGAAGTCAAAAAAGATAAGAGCTGCTGGAATAGATGTCTTCACAAAAGAGCCAGCAACTCAAAATAGACTTCTAGATTTAGATAATATCTATGTTACTCCGCACTTAGGGGCAAATACCTTAGAATCTCAAGAAAAAATAGCAATACAAGCAGCTGAACAAGCGATGTTATCTGCTAGAGGAGTGAGCTTTCCAAACGCTCTAAACCTACCTATCAAAGAGAGCGAAATACCTCCAATGGTAAAACCTTATCTTGAGCTAACACAAAAGATAGCTTTTTTGGGTGCTCAAGCAAACAGAGGTTCAATATCAAGCATAAAAGTCATAACAGAGGGAGAGATATCAAACTACAAAGACTCTCTTTTAACTTTTGCTCTAGTTGGGGCACTTAGAGCATCAGTAGGAGAGAATATAAATTATGTAAATGCTACCTATATTGCAAGTGAGAGAGGCGTAAAAATAGAGAGCATAGAATCACCAAATCAGAGTGGGTACAAAAATAGAGTAACAGTCAAAGTAGCAACAGATAAAAATACTTTTAAAATAAGTGGAACTGTTTTTGATGAAAATGTACAAAGAGTTGTAGATATAAATGGATTTGGATTAGATATAGAACCAAAAGGTAAAATGATACTTTTTCACAATACTGATGTCCCAGGTGTCATAGGTGAAATTGGCACAATACTATCAAAGCACTCTATCAATATATCTGATTTTAGGCTTGGTAGAGACAAACATGGGCATGCCCTAGCTATAATAATTATAGATGATGAAGCTACAAAAGAGACGCTAGCTGAACTAAAATCTATAAATGCATGTCTAGATATAGCTTACGCAATTTTATAGTACATATATTGGCATG
>JAABSR010000063.1 GCA_011390245.1 Campylobacterales bacterium | reverse complement strand
AAGTTCCAGAGGCTTCTCTTGTTACTCTTGGAGTGTTTAGCCAGATATCTGTCCCTTTTTTTAGAGCAGCTGAGAGGTCAAGCTCATATCCAGCTAGCACAGCACATCTCTTTAGCTCTTTTGTACTATAAACAATCTCATTAAATAGGTTTATACCAGTAGTATCATTTGGATGAGGTTTACCAGCCCAGATGACCTGAATAGCTCTATCATTTCTACTTACTAAATCTCTAAATCGCTCGAAGTCTCTTTTGATAAGTCCAGCTCTTTTGTACTCTGCAAATCTTCTAGCCCAAACAATAGTCAAAATCTCAGGATCAAACATCTTTCCTGTCTGATCTGCAACTATATCAAAGAGCCTTCTTTTTAGGTGTCTTTTTCTAGCCAAAAGCCCATAATCATCGTGCTCATCAAGTGCATTTCTAAGAGGCTTATCTGCCCAATATCTAGCATTTTGAGCATTTGTGATAGATATAATTGGACATTTATCTTTGACATTACTCCACATATCTCTAGCTACTTCACCATGAAGTTTTGATACACCATTTGACATGTTAGACATTCTAAGTGCAGCTACTGTTAGTGAAAACATATTTTCATTCTCACCTATTCCTGCAAGCTCCCTAACCTTATCAAGTGGGATTTGATTGAAAAATCCCATCTTGTTTAGCAAAAATATATCATGCTCTTCATTTCCAGCCTTCTCAGGCGTGTGAGTGGTAAATACTACCTTCTCTTTAACTTTTTCTCTATCATTTAGTTGCGAATAGAGATAGAAGTTCATAGGAACTGCATGACCTTCGTTCATATGGTACAAATCAGGCTCAAAACCCAACTTTTCTATCACTTTTGCTCCACCAATACCTAGCACTATCTCTTGAGCGATTCTTGTTTCGTGATGAGCTTCATATAGTTTGTGCGTGATAGTTCTTGAGAGATAGTCATTCTCTGGAATATCTGTAGAGAGGAGATAGAGTGGTGCTGAACCAAAAATCTCAGCTGGAAGTAAAAAAGCTTTGACAAAAACATCTACCCCATTTATCTTCACACTTACCATAATACCAGTCTCTTCAAGAAAAGAGTACTGCTTTCTTCTATATGCTATTCTCATAGTAGAGTCTTCATTTCTACTTTGATCATAATAGCCATAGCTCCACAAAATGCCTATACCTATTAGGTTTTGCTTTAGTTCATAAGCACTTCTCATGTGCGAACCAGCTAGAAATCCAAGACCACCTGAGTAGATTTTTAGGGATTGATGTATAGCATATTCCATACAGAAGTATGCCACCTTTTTAGAGTACTTTTTATCAACATATTTTAATGCGTCCATTATTACTTCCTAACTTTTATTTAGATTTTCTTATCACCGCAAAGTGCATGATAATATAACATTTAAGTTACGCCATTGTAACAGCATGTTCTTAAAGGTTAATACCCACTCTTCTCTTTTAGTTCTTCATAATATCTTACAACTCTATTTCTCCCACTTGTTTTAGCCTCATATAGTGCTAAATCAGCATACTTTATAGCTTGCCAAATTGAGTTGTTATCTTTTGGAAAGAGAGAGATTCCAATAGATATAGTCTTTTTTAGTGTTTTGCTATTGCCAATATCAATGCTCTTCTCCTCAACTTTTGATCTTAACTTTTCAGCCAAACTTATCGTGTTCTCTTCATCCTCAATATTGTGAGCAATGATTATAAACTCCTCACCGCCATATCTGACCACAAGATCGCCCTCTCTAACATTGTCAGCCAAAATTTTTGATAGCTCTTTTAATACAGTATCCCCTACATCATGACCATAGGTATCATTTACCATTTTGAAGTGGTCCATATCTACCATAAATATAGCTACTGAGCTTTTTTGTCTCAAGATTTGAGGTTGAAGTTTCTCTACATATTCATCCAAAAATCTTCTATTATATAGCCCTGTCATAGCATCTTTTAGGGAGGATTCTTTTAGCATCTGCATAAGTCTTTTTGTCTCCAAAACTGGTGCTGCTTCATTTGCGTAGTTTAGGATATATGGAATATGCCCCTTTTTCTCTTCTAGCTCTTCTTCGCTTTCAAATACCATATTTATAACTATCCCTATCTGCCCACTCATAGATATTGGGATACATATATGCTCTTTATCACAATCCTCTCCACACGAAAAAGATGGGCAAATAGAATGGAAATCGCTACTCATTACTTTATTACCAGTTCTTTTTGCTCTACACCTTTCAATCTCTCCAAATATTTTATTATCACACATAAATAGTTTGCCCTCTTGAAAGACATTTCTAGCTATAAGAGTGTCTGATTCTATCTCTACAAATGTAAAGTTTTCAATCATAAATTTCTCTTTTATTATGTAGGCCAATCTCTTGTAGATATCATCTTTTGATACATCTTGTTCTATCGCCTTTTTAAACTGATAAATATTTGAAATCTCTGTAACTATCTCAGTAGATTCTTGCATAGTATCGCTACTTCTATCAGCGTATGAGACAAAAAATCTCAACTTTTTGTCTATCTGCCCAAAAATATTATCAAGCTTTTTTAGAAACTGATCATAGCATTTGACCATTTCCCCAGCTTCATCTTGTAGGCTACTTTGCAAGCTTTTGGAGAAATCTCCTTTGCTAGCACCACTTAGAGAGTTTTTTAGACTCTCAAAAAGTTCAAGATATGGGTTTATAATTCTATTTGTTAAGATAATTATCAAAAATATCGCGACAAGGACAGTTAGGATAATTTTGATTATTGTATTTAGACCTTCATCACGAATTGATTTGATATCAAACTCCATAGAGATAGCACCCAAAATATCACCAACTTGAGAATCGTGACAATCAAGACATTTTGCTATCTCATTTGTGGTGGCTTTGTATGGAATTGTTACTCTAAGTTTTGCTCCAGTTGAGCTCTCATCTAGTTTTTCTATAATCTCCCCATCTTTTAAAACCAACCTATCAATATCATCTCTAGGTACTTCAGATGCTCTTGGAGGCCCATACTGAGAAGATACGCTATCCCCTCTGACAACCCACAAAGCTTCTACATCTTTTAGTCTTGAGATTCCATCAAGAAAAGTATCTCTGCTATCCATAGTGCCATTGACCATGTGTGCAGTTAGTCCATTTTTGACAAGTTCAGCAATTATTGAGGCTTTATCCTCTGCTGCCCCTATTCCATACTCTCTAAAATTTATAGATACAATAGTAATTATTGCAGCAGTTGCAATAATAAACATCAGCCCAACTCTACTTAATATCTTATTTTTAATAGACATAAGTTAACCTTTCTTTTGGAGGTGTTTAATCTTTTAACTCTTCATAGATAGTTTCAACTTCATCAAAATTCTTCAAAAAGAGCTCCACTAGTTTTGGATCAAAATGAGTTCCGCTCTCTTTTATAAAAAGCTCTTTTGCCTCTTCTACGCTCCAAGCTCTTTTGTATGGTCTAACAGAAGTTAGTGCATCAAAAACATCAGCAATAGCAGTGATTCTACCCTCAAGGGTTATCTCCTCCCCTTTTAATCCTCTAGGGTATCCGCTTCCATCCCACTTTTCGTGATGTTCTCTTGCGATTATAGCTGCATTTTTTAGCATCTCATCATCTTCATCATATAGTAATTCATAGCCAATATTGGTATGTTTTTTCATCTCATCAAACTCATCTTTGTCTAGTTTTGCGGGCTTTAGGAGGATTCTATCTGGTATTCCTATTTTTCCTGCATCATGCATAGGAGCTGTTATTTTGATCATTTCACATCTTTGTGGGACAAGGTTTGCTCTTTTTGCTATCAAATAGCTATAAAGCCCCACTCTTTTTGTATGTTTTGATGTATCTTCATCTTTAAATTCAGCCGCAGTTGCTATTTTGTTGATTAGCTTCATTTGGGATTTTTTGATTTTCTCATAGAGTAGAGCGTTTTCTAAGCTTACAGAGGCGTAGTTTCCTATAAGCATCAAAAGTTCTGCATCTACATTGCTAAAGACACCACCTTTTTTGTTTATAGCTTGAAAAACACCTATAGTCTCTCCTTTGGTATTTATAAGAGGGGCTGCAAGGATTGTTTTGGTCAGATAGCCACTTTTGTCATCTATCTCTTGGTTAAATCTAAAATCATGATATGCATCTATTACAATTTGTGTCTCTTGTGTAGTAGCTGCAGCTGCTGCTACTCCTTTTGTTGCTGGGATTCTTATCTCTTTTATGCCATGAGCCACTTTTGTCCATAGCTCATTTTTGTCCTTGTCATAGATAAAAATCGAGCATCTATCAGCATCTAGGATCTCTTTTGCACAATCTCCTAAGATGTGCAAAACTCTATCTATGTTTGTCTCAGTAGATATCTCTTTGCCTAGCCTCATAAGAGCAGCTAGTTGATCATGAATGCCTGCGACTGTGTATTGATAATCTTCCATTTTTATTTCACTTTTCTCCATGAGATCGCTTTCTTTGGCAAAACCCTAGAAGCTACCCCTAAAGCTTTGGCTCTCTTTTAGTTGAGTTGCCTTATAAGAAACAAGCCAATGTATTATAATTTAAAAAGATAAAATCTTAAATAATTGATTTCACTTTTTCAATGTACTCCTCTATATTGTTATGCCTTCTCATGTAGTATTCAACACCTAAAAATCCTAACTCATCAACTTGTTCAAATGAGGGATTATCAAATACTACCAAAACAGAAATCTCCTCTTTTGTTTCAGGGCAGCTATGCCACAAATCTTTCAAAAAATCTAGACATTTTATACCTTTGAGTGAGTAATTTACCATCAGAAGATTTATATTTCTTCTTTTGTGTTCAATAATAACTCTATCGCTGCTTATTGAGCTGCTTACTATATAATCCTTATCAATACTCTCTATTGCGTATCTTAGAGATTGAATCTCATCACTATCATTACCCAATATAAATATGTGCCTAGTGCTAACACTTTCAAGATATTTCAAAAGATCAAATAGCTCACTATTTTGACCTTTTGATTGCTCTTCATCTATGGAGTTTAGATAGTATTTTAGAAATGTTTTGGATGAAAATGAGCCTTGAATCTTAGCCTCTGCAAAAAATTTTTTTATCACCTCAGAGTTCCTAGCCTCTTCCCATAGAAGCGTATCAAACTCAAAAGCCAAACCATCTAAAATCTCATTTATAGAATCTACAGTCTTGTTTAAAATCTCATAAAACTCTGAGCTAAAAATCTCAAGATTTTGCATCTCAAAGCTTTTTATTTTGTTCAGTAGTACTTCTCTTTTATCTTTTATGAGAGAAATCTCATGAAGATTATCAACATACTCACCATTTTTTTTCTTATATAACTTCTCTAGTTCTAGAAAATTTTCACTTTTTTGGGATAGCATTTTCATCTCTCCCTCTAGAGTGTTCATGCTTGATTTTAGTGCTTCAGCTCTAGCTTTTGAAAGCTCCATCTTTGCTATCATCAGCTCTGCATTATCTTTTATCTCTATGTAGGTTTTTTGTTTTCTCAAAAAGAGTTTCTCAAAAGAGAGACTTATAGGTTTTGAGACAAATAGATTTAGTTCACTGTATATATTGTAAACATTCTTAATATCTTTGTATGGTTTAAATACTTTTCCTCTTGAGATTGTCTGATCTAGCTCTACTAGGTTGTTGTATGCTGTGAAGATAAATCTTTTCATTAGTTGGTAGTTTAGTTTTTTTTCACTTTTTGCATGGTGTTTGTATTCATCAATCTTCTCATCATAAGCGTTAAAAAAAGAGAAAACACACCACTTGACATCCTCATCTACTGGTATTACTTCATAGCTATTTTGTGTCAATCTATCTATGATATTTAGAGAACTATCACTCTTTTTTTCACTACTATCTTCAGATTCTTTATCATTTTCAACTTTTTTGTTTGCCATTTTCTACTCTTGAAGTATAAAGTTTATTGATTATATCTTAATTTTGATACATTTTAGATGAACTAGGTACGATTATTGCTACTCTTTTTGTAGATTTATTCAAGGAAGAAGAAATGAGATTTTTTAGGATGTTTATATTTATACTTTTAGCTTTAAGTTTGGATGCTGCAAAGCTAAAAGATATCTCATCTATAGTAGGAGTTAGGGAAAATCAGCTCATAGGATATGGTTTAGTTGTAGGTTTAAATGGTACTGGAGATGGTGCTGCTTCACTTTTTACACTACAATCTTTGGCAAATATGCTCGAATCCGTTGATGTCAAAGTTGATGCTGCAACTATAAAATCAAAAAATGTAGCAGCTGTTATGGTGACTGCAAATCTACCAGCATTTGGAAGACAAGGTGATAAGATAGATGTGCTTATCTCCTCTATTGGCGATGCCAAATCAGTGGAGGGCGGAACCCTTTTGATGACCCCGCTAAAGGGTGTTGATGGAGAGATTTATGCTGTTGCTCAAGGTGCTGTAAGCATAGGCGGTAAAAACGATAGAGGAGGAGGGTTGAACCATCCTCTAGCAGGTTCTATTTTTGGTGGAGCAGTTGTGGAGAGAGAGGTATCTTATGACCTATACTCAAAAAGAGATGCAACACTTTCACTCAAAGATTCAAATTTTGCAAATGCTATATCTACACAAGATAGAATAAATGCCTTTTTTGAAAATAGAAATGTAGCAACAGCAATAGATCCAAGAACCATAAAGCTTCAAAGACCTGATAATATGAGCATGATAGAGTTTTTGGCAAAAGTGCAAAGTCTAGAGATAGAGTATGACAAAAAGAGCAAAATCGTCATAGATGAGAGGACAGGAACTGTTGTAGCAGGGATAGATATCTCTATAGATCCTGTAGTGGTCACTCATGGTGATTTGACTATCAAAATATCTTCAGCCCCAGAGGGGGTGGCAAATGGACAAGATTTGGGAGATGGATTGAATATTACTGGAAATGATTTAGTAAACACAACTGAAAATCCACCAACTATTGCAAATGTTGCAAGAGCACTACAAAAGCTAGGAGCGACACCAAAAGATATAATATCAATAGTTCAAGCCATAAAAAAAGCTGGTGCAATAAGAGTTGATCTAGAAATAATCTAAGGAGAGAGATATGTTTGGAAAAGTTGATACCAGTGTTGCTCTAAATGCAGTAACTGGGAAAATACCAAAAGTTGACATAAAAAATGAAGATGATAGAAGACTAAAAGAGCAGACAGATAACTTTGAATCAATAATGCTAAAAACTCTGCTTGAGACATCTCTAAAAAGTGAGAATGCTCTTTTTCCAAAAGCAGTAGGTCATGATATATACCAATCAATGTACAAAGAGAATCTAAGCAATCAGCTAAGTGGTGGTTTTGGATATAGTGAGCTACTTTTCAACTACCTAAAAGAGCAAAAAGATTTAGTAACTCTTGATTAGAATGGAATTAGATAATGTTTGATCCAGAACTTCTAAGCACACTTGATGGCAAAGATAAAGAGGCGTTTTTATCTTCCATCAGTCAGCTTATTAGGCAGATAGATACTGCTCATGAAGAGTTTAAGAATCTAAAAGATGTATTTACTCAGATTATTGAGTTTGTGCCCAATGCTTTTTGGGTTTTGGAGAGCGATGGAGAGCTATTTTTGCTAAATAGTGAAGCCCAAAGATTAGAGGGGCTTTTTGAGAAGATTGATATATCAAAAGAGAGCGATGAGATAGATTTTGAGAATAACTACTACCTCATACAGACAAATAAAAAGCTTGATAAGCTAATCGTCTCTGCTACAAACATAACAGATGAGAAGAGAAAAGAGAGACTAGCATCTATGGGGCAAATAGCTGCTCATCTAGCTCATGAGATAAGAAATCCAGTAGGCTCTGTCGCTCTTTTGGCATCAACTTTGCTAAAAAGAGTTGACATAAGATCAAAACCTCTAGTTTATGAGATCAAAAAATCCATCTGGAGAGTGGAGCGGATTGTAAAAGCTACGCTACTTTTCTCAAAAGGTTTGAGTTTAAATCTCTCAAGCTTCAACCTCTCCACTCTAGAAGAGGAGCTAAATCTTGCTATAAGCTACTACACATTTTCCAAAGAGATAGACTTTAGATTCTCACTTCCAAGTAAAGATATATGTGCAGATGCAGATTTGCTCTCTATTGTATTTCAAAACTTTCTTTTTAACTCTATTGATGCCATTGAGGAGTTTGATGATATAGAGGAGGGCGTAGTAGAGTTTTTTTATGAAGAGGATAGGAGCTACCATCTTTTCAAAATATATGACAATGGAAATCCAATAGAGAACAAAGATATGCTCTTTGAGCCTTTCAAAACCACAAAAACCAAAGGAAACGGTTTAGGTCTTGCACTCTCAACTCAGATAGTAGATGTTCACAATGGCTCTATTGAGGTGCTTGAAGAGGAAAAGAAAGGTTTTTTGATAAAGATCTCCAAAAAGCTATAGCCTCACTCTTTGACATCAAATAGCTTAAGTTCATTTTTTACTTTTTTGGCACTTTGTGCTATTGCTATAGCTCCTTGATGAACCTTGTTTCCTGATTCTCTGCTTCCTTCTGATAGTCTTATAGTCTCTTTCATGTTTTCAATAAACTCTTTTGTTTTTTGAGCATTGTTTCTATTTATATCTATAACTTTAGAAGAAATTATTAGCGATTCATCAGCTCTACTTTTTGTGATAGATGCGTACTCTATCAACTTTTTAGCTCTATTTGAGACATCTTCAAACTCACTATTTATAGATGCTATCTCTTGTGTATTGTCATGAATACCTTGAAGTATAAGGTTTATGATGGAGTTGATTTCTGAGAGTGATTTTTGTGATTTCTCTGCTAATTTGCTAACTTCATTGGCAACTACAGCAAATCCTCTACCATGCTCTCCAGCACGAGCCGCTTCTATAGCTGCATTTAGTGCCAAAAGATTTGTTTGATCAGCAATATCACCTATAAGATTTAAAACCTCTTTGCTTTGTGATGCTTGCTCGCTTAGGCTACTCATCTGATTTGAGATACTGTTTTGTTTGGTACTTCCATCATTTAATATCTCTACAACAATTCCTAAGTTTTGCACAAATTCATCCATGATGGTTTTATTGTTTTGAAGCTCATTTGTAGTTTCTGATGCTAGTGTTATCGCCTCATCTAGATCACCACCAATATTTTTTGCCAAATCACCCACCTTGTCAATATCTCCACTCTGTTTGCTTATGACCTCTGTTAGTTCTGATGAGGCATCTTCTAGATTTTTGGCAATTTTCAAATTCTCTCTTGTAGAATCAAGCACACTTTTTATGCTAACTTTTGTCGTAGAGAATAGCTTGTTTAAAGAGTTGCATATAAAATCTATCTCATCTTTTGATCTTTTGTTGTATCCTAGCCTTTTTGAGAAGTTTATAATCCCATTTTTGTCTATGACGCTATTTAAAAAGTTTGTAATTTTTTTGATATCATTGACAAATTGTGTCACTATCATAGCCATAGAGATGATTAGTATAGTCATAAAAAATAGCACCAAGAGTAACACATCCACAACCATTTCTCCATCTTTTGCTACCTGTTTTCTCAAGAGTTTTGAGCTCTCTATATTGTTTTTATTTTCTAGTAGCTCACTATTTATTTTTATCAATTCAGAATCCACTAACTCAATGTTTGAAGAGAGTTCAGAGTTAAATGAGAGTGCGTTGTCTATTATTTTTGAAGTTATATCTCTTATGGTTTTTTGCACAAAAGAGGCACTATAGCTACTTGGTGAGCTTTCAAATGCATTTGCCTGGATATAGAGCTGCTCTGCAAATCCCTCTATATGTGGATTTTGGGCACTACTGCTATCTCTCCACTCTTTTAGGCTTTTGACTATTCTGCCTATTTTTCTTTTCTCTCTATCTGTATAACTTAGCATAGTTATCTCATCTGATATTTTTC
>JAABSR010000062.1 GCA_011390245.1 Campylobacterales bacterium | reverse complement strand
ACATAAAGATATGCCAAGTAGTGTTTTTGAAGAGCTATGGAATACGATAAAAAGTGGAAATAGCTGGAGTGGAGTTGTCAAAAACAGAACAAAAGATGATGGCTACTACTGGGTTGATGCAGTGATTTCTCCAGTGGTAAAACCAGATGGTAGCATTATTGAGTATATCTCTATAAGAAGAGATGTTACTGAACTTATGGAGAGTAAAGAGCAGCTAGAGTTTAGTGCCAACTATGATTTGCTCACAAATCTAGGAAGTAGAAATAGGCTTCATAGGGATTTGGAGCAGGGAAGAGATCACTATCTAGCTATCATAAATATAGATAGATTCTCACAAATAAATGACTTTTATGGACACGATTTTGGTGATAGACTTTTGAAGATTTTCTCACATAAGCTTGAAAATAAAGCAAAAGATATTTTTGGTGATAATGTGAGAGTATATAGAAGTGGTGGTGATGAGTTTGCACTTCTTATCTATAATCTTAATAAAGATAATTGTATAGACAATATAAAGCAACTTCTAGATGAGATAGCAAAAACTTCATACATACTAGATGACAAAAATCTACATCTAAACTTTAGCTGCGGTATCTCATTTGAAAATAACTCAAATCTACTTCTAAGTGCGGACATGGCTTTGAGATTATCAAAAATAGAAAAAAAAGAGTTTGTAGTCTATACAAAAGAGAATAGTTTAAATGAGAAGTATAAAAATAATATTGAATGGGCAAAAAAGCTAAAAAGTGCCATAAAAGACGATAGAATCGTTCTATTTTTTCAACCTATTGTAAACAACCAAACTCTTAAATATGACAAATTTGAGGCACTTATTAGGATGATAGATGATGATGGAAGTGTTGTATCTCCATTTTTCTTTTTAGATATTGCCAAACAGACAAAGCAGTATCTTGAACTTACAAAAATAGTGATAAATAAGAGTTTTGAGGCTTTTAAGGATAAAAATGAAGAGTTCTCTATAAATTTAACTATAGAGGATATAACAAATGAGGAAATATCAAAATTTATATACGAAAAACTTGATAAAAATAGCTCACTAGCAAGTAGAGTTGTTCTTGAGATAGTAGAATCTGAATCTATTAGTGACTATAAGTATGTAAATGAATTTATAAATAAAATCAAATCTTATGGATCTAAAATCGCTATTGACGACTTTGGAAGCGGTTATAGTAACTTTGAGTATCTTATTAAGTTGCAGGCTGATTATATTAAAATTGATGGTTCATTGGTCAAGAATATTGCAAAAAGTAGAGAATCTTTTGTGGTTGTCTCAACAATCGTTAGCTTTGCAAAAGAGATGAATATAAAAACAATCGCTGAGTTTATAGAGAATGAGGAGATTTTAGAGGTTACAAAAGAGATAGGGATTGACTATTCGCAAGGTTACTACTTTAGTCCGCCAAAAAGATTAGAAGAGTTTTGAGATTAAAGCAAATTTAATCATTTTTTATGTACAATCCCACTCCCAAAAAGAATAATTTAAGGATTTTATAATGAAAAAAGGTATTCATCCAGAGTATGTTCCATGCAAAGTTACATGTGTTACAAGCGGAAAAGAGTTAGAGGTTATGAGTACTCTACCTGAATTAAGAATAGATATTTCATCTTTTTGTCATCCATTTTATACTGGAGAGGATAAAGTTGTAGATGCCGCTGGAAGAGTAGAAAAATTTAAACAAAAATATAATATGAAATAGTTTTTTGCTTCAATTTGTTCCAACCCCTATAGGGAATCTTAGAGATATCACCCTAAGGTCTCTTGATGCTCTAAGGGGTGCTTCTCTTGTATTGTGCGAAGATACAAGGCAAGCAAAGAGGCTCTATATGCTTTTGGTACAAAAAGAGATACTCCAAGATTGCTCTCTTGAGGGTAGAGACTTCTACTCTTTTCACTCCCATACCAAAGAAGAGAAACTTCAAAACCTAATCCCATTGCTCAAAGAGAAGGATTGCATATACTTAAGTGATGCAGGTATGCCCTCAATCAGTGACCCTGGAAGTGAGATAGTAAGATTTTGCCTAAAAAATGAGATAGAAATAGATTTTTTACCTGGTTCAAATGCCGCTTTGTTAGCTTTTGGGTTGAGCGGATTTGGAGATAAAGAGTTTCTATTTTATGGATTTTTGCCCCATAAACGCACCCAAAGATTAAAAGAGCTTGAAGATATTTTAGAATTTCCATACCCTACAATTTTATATGAAGCCCCTACTAGATTATTACAACTTCTAGAAGAGATAAGATATTTTGATAAAAGCATAGAGCTATTTTTGGTAAAAGAGTTAACAAAAATGTATCAAAAAACATATAGAGGAAGTGTTGAAGAGATAGAGGAGAGAGTACAAGATTCTTCAATAAAGGGCGAATGGTGTGTGGTGATTAAGCCTAAAAAAAGAGAGAGCATGAAAATTGGTATAGAGGAGATTATTGCTCTAAATCTTCCTCCAAAAATTAGCTCAAAAATTTTGGCTAAAATATATAACAAATCTACAAAAGAGATATATGATGAGATGGTTTCAAAGCACAAAATTAGCCAATAAAAAGTAAAATGATCCTTATGATACTTTATGGAAAACAGGTGCTAACTTTTATTATTGACAAGCATAGAGAGCTTATAAAAAAAATATATCTATCAAAAGAGATAGATCCTAAATTTTTTAAAAAACTCTCTTCACTTGATGTTGAGATATTGAGGGTTGATAATAAAAAAGCCCAAGCTATGGCTCAAGGTGGAAATCATCAAGGATTTATTTTTGAGATAGATGATGTCAAGCTTTGTGATGTAGCTGATTTAAAAGAGAAAAGAAGAGTATTGGTTTTGGTTGGATTGAGTGATATGGGAAATATTGGAGCAATTGCTAGAAGTGCCTATTGTCTTGGGTATGATGGCATTATTATTAGTGAAATAAATGATATAAAATTAGAGATGATTATTAGAAGAAGTAGTGGTGCTGCAATTGATATACCTCTTGTTCACTACAAGAGATGTAGTGATTTGATAAATGAACTCAAAATTGCAAAATTTGAGTGTGTAGCCTCTTCTATAAGTGGAGATGACATAAAGTTATTTGATAGCTTTGGTGATAAGGTAGCACTCTTTTTAGGTAGCGAGGGTGAGGGAATTTCTAACAAGATATTAAAAAGAATGGATAAAAAGGTGAAAATAGAGATGGCAAGGGAGTTTGATTCTTTGAATGTATCTGTAGCAGCTGGAATTTTAATGGATAGGATAAGATAATGTCAATACCACTTGAAAAGTTAAAAGAGATTGGACTAAGAGAAGTTGTTGTAAATACTCATATTTCTCTAAATAGGTTACAAGCTATTGTAGAGAAGAATTTTGAGGCACTACCTGATAGGACTACAACTATAGGTCTTTTGAAGATTCTCAGAAGAGAGTGTGATGTAGAGATTGAAGATTGGCTAAAAGAGTATGAAGAGTTTTTAAAAAATGGCGAACAAGGTGATATTGGAGAAAAGAGAGATGAACCTCAAAATATAGAAGATTCTCAAAATAGCAATGGAATAAAGATTTTTTTTGTAGTTTTGGCTCTAGTTATTGTTGTGATTTTGGCACTATATCTATATTTCAATCCTCTATCCAATATAAAGAGTATAGCTCAAACAGAATCTACCACACAAAAACAAGAAGAGATCATATTTGAAAATAGTGATGAAAGACTAAAAGAGCTAAAAGAGCTAAAAGAGAATATAGTGGTAACCTATGAGGATAATATCACAAAGCAAGAAGAGGTAGATGAGGTTGAGATAGTAAAAGAGGTGATAGATAAAAATATCACTATAGAGCCTAAGACAAGAATCTGGATTGGTATAGTTTTTCTTGATAATTTTGAAAAGAGAGACTTTTTTGTAGATAGTTTTTTAACTCTTGACCTAAATAGATCTCAGATTTTATATACTGGACATGGACTTTTTGACATTGTTGAGGGCAACACTACTAAGAGTTTAAATAAACAGAGCACTGTAAGATTGCACTATGATAGAGAAAAAGAGAGTGTAGAGGAGATAGATACGACAAGATATAAAGAGCTAAATAGGGGTATGGATTGGTAAAAAAAGCTCTTCTACTTTTTTTGATCTGCTCTATCTCATTTGCAGATATTTTGGATGAGAAGATAAAGAGCTTTATTGATGAGAGAAAATATAGGCTCCATAGCAAGCTAATAGATAGAATCTTTGAGAATAGAGATGAGTTTATATATCAAAATAGAGTAGATATTTTAAAAGTTACAGAGAAACTAAAAGAGAATGGTCTCTTAAGTCTCTTTTATGCTGAACCTTTGGAGCTTGAAGTGCTTTTTGAGACTAGAAGTTCTCCTGCTATTTTTATGCATCTAATTGGGCAATCTCTAAAAAGACTTGGATACTACTACTTCAATACAAAACATGTAAACTATGAAGATGGCTTGTACTCTTGGGTTGTTATTTTAGAATCTGAACATGCAATAGATCCTACTATATTTATCAAAGATTTAAGATATAGAGGAGTAGTTGCACTTGATGTGATGCTAAAATCCAAAACAGACTGGGTCTATAAACTAGAGATAGAAGAGCCAATTTTGCTTGATTCTATTGAGGTTTTAGCAGATGAAGAGGTAGAGCTTAGAAGAAGCCTTGATGCACATTGGCTAACTTTTAAAGATGGTGATAGCGGTACGCTAAGAGTTCGCTCTTTGCATGGAAATAGTTGGTATCCTTATGTGGTGCTTTATGATAAGAATCTAAATATCATAAAAATTGACTCAGTTGATAGAGTAAGTAGTGAATATAGAGTAGAGATTTTAGATGAGGTAAAGTTTGTGAAAATAGGAGATCTATACACAGATATCAATATAAAAAATGGGTTGAAGATTCACTTTTTTAAAGATCTAAATTAAAGGTAAATAGATGTTTGATGAGATTGTGTTTGATAAGATGCATAGATTGCCAAAATATGTATTTGCAGCAATCAATGAGATAAAAATGGAGCTTAGGAGAAGCGGTGTGGATGTGATAGATTTCTCTATGGGGAATCCAGATGGTCCAACTCCAGATCATATAGTTGAAAAGCTAGTTGAGAGTGTAAAAAAACCAAAAACTCATGGTTATTCAGCTAGTAAAGGTATATACAAATTGCGACTTGCAGTCTGTAAATGGTACAAAAGAAAGTATGGAGTTGATTTAGATCCTGAGAGCGAAACAGTTGCAGTAATGGGCTCAAAAGAGGGATATGTTCATCTAGTTCAAGCCATCACAAATTTTGGAGATGTAGCTATTGTTGTAGAGCCTGTCTATCCTATACACTACTATGCTTTTATTATAGTTGGTGCAAATGTCCAAAAGATACCTATGTCTTGGAACGATTCTTTTGAGTTGGATGAGGATGCTTTTTTTGAAAATTTAAGAAGAGCACTAAAAGAATCGATCCCTAAGCCAAAATTTGTAGTAGTAAATTTTCCACACAACCCAACAACAGTAACTTGTACTTTGAATTTTTATGAAAGGTTAGTAGCTTTAGCAAAAGAGGAGCGTTTTTATATCATAAGTGATATAGCTTATGCTGAGCTGACATTTGATGGATACAAGACACCTTCTATACTTCAGGTAGAGGGTGCAAAAGATGTAGCAGTTGAGAGTTATACGCTATCTAAAAGTTACAATATGGCTGGATGGAGAGTAGGCTTTATAGTGGGCAATAAAAAGATGATTACAGCTTTGCAGAAGATAAAGAGCTGGATAGATTATGGTATGTTTACACCAATTCAAGTAGCAGCTACAGTTGCACTAGATGGCCCACAAGAGTGTCTGGATGGTGTGATAGAGAAGTATAACAAAAGAAGAGATGTTTTAGTGAAAAGTTTTAATCAAGCAGGCTGGGAGGTAAAACCACCAAAGGCTTCTATGTTTATATGGGCTGAGATTCCAGATTGTGTGAAACATCTTGGCTCTTTGGAGTTTAGCAAGAGACTGTTGACTGAAGCAAAAATTGCCGTTAGCCCTGGTATTGGATTTGGTGAATTTGGTGAGAACTATGTAAGAATTGCTCTTATTGAGAATGAGAAACGAATAAGACAAGCAGCAAGGAATCTAAAGATATTTTTGAAACAATTTAAGGAGAAGTAGAAGTGATAAATGTAGGAATTATTGGAGTAGGTACAGTTGGTAGTAGCGTTGCGCTAATTTTAGAGCAAAATAGCGAGATAATAGCTGCAAGAGCTGGAATGAAGATTATAGCAAAGAGGGGAGTTGTAAAAGATCTTACTAAAACTAACAAAGATGTTACTATCCCAATTTCTACAAATATTGATGATATATTAGATGACCCTGAGATTGATGTTGTTGTAGAGCTTATGGGTGGGATTGAGTTACCTTTTGAGGTTGTAAAAAAGGCTTTACAAAAAGGAAAAGCAGTTGTTACTGCAAATAAAGCTATGCTTGCTTATTATAGGTATGAGCTACAAAATATAGCTGGTGATATTCCTTTAGGATTTGAGGCTTCAGTTGCTGGTGGAATTCCAATTATCAAGGCACTAAAAGATGGGCTATCTGCAAACCATATAGAATCTATGTGGGGTATTATGAATGGAACTTGTAACTACATCCTAACAAAGATGATGAATGAGGGTGTTGATTATCTAACAGTACTAGAAGAGGCAAAAGAGCTTGGCTATGCAGAGGCTGATCCTACATTTGATGTAGGTGGTTTTGATGCAGCTCATAAACTTTTGATAATGGCATCCATTGCTTATGGAATTGATGCAAAACCTGAAGATATTTTGATTGAGGGGATTGAGCGAATTACACTTGATGATATAGAGTTTGCCAAAGATTTTGACTACAATATAAAACTTTTAGCTATTGCGAACAAAAAAGATGAGGGCGTTGAGCTAAGAGTTCATCCTGCATTTATCAAAAAAGATGAGATGATTGCAAAAATTGATGGAGTGATGAATGGTATCTCAGTACTTGGTGATAAAGTAGGAGAGACACTCTATTATGGTGCTGGAGCAGGTGGGGATGCTACTGCTAGTGCTGTTATTTCTGATATTATAGATATTGCAAGAAATGGTAAAAGTTCACCTATGCTTGGATTTAAAAAGCCACTAGAAGGAGCTTTGGAGCTTTTGAGTCAAGATGATATTTACACTAAATACTACATAAGAATCAAAGTAGTAGATAGAGCTGGTGTATTAGCAAAAATTGCTGGTGTATTTGGTGATTTTAAAATCTCTATAGAATCTCTTATGCAAAAACCACCTTTGAGTGATGATTTTGCTATGCTTTTACTCTCCACTGATTATGCTAAAGAGAGTGATATGAGAAGAGCACTAAAGGAGATAGCTTCACTTGATGTTGTGACAAATGAACCTTATATGATTAGGATAGAGGAGTAGTTGCACACAAAAGCAAAAGGAGATCTAGCTGAAAATAGAGTTGCTAGATTTTTGGAGCAGAATGGTTATGAGATTTGTGAACGGAATTGGTATTGCAGACTTGGCGAGATAGATATAGTTTGCAAAAAAGATGGAGTTCTGCATTTTGTAGAGGTTAAAAGTGGTCAAAAATTTAATCCTTTAAATAATATTACACCAAAAAAGATTGATAGAGTCATAAAATCTGCTTATCTTTATATGAAAGCAAATCACATAAATCTTCCTTTTAGTATTGATGTTGTATCTTTAAGTGGTGATAGTATTGAGTTGATTGAGAATGTCACTATGTGATATAAGCTATAGTTCTTTAAAGATTAAGCTTGTATAATCTACATACACAAAAACAATGGAGGAGTTTAAAATGGGTAAATATATTGAGTTAAATGCTGGTAATTTTGAAGATACAATCAAAGGTGGAGTTTCAATGGTGGACTTTTGGGCTCCATGGTGTGGACCATGTAGAATGATAGCCCCAGTTATAGAGGAGCTAGCAGCTGATTACGAGGGGAAGGCAAATATCTGTAAAGTAAATACAGATGAGGAGCAAGACCTAGCTGTAAAATATGGCATAAGATCTATCCCTACTATACTTTTTTTCAAAGATGGTGAGCAAGTAGATACTATGGTTGGAGCATCTTCAAAGCAGGCTTTTCAAGAGAAACTAGATAGCCTTATTGGTTAATGTTTTTTCATAGAAGCGGAGATAGGGGAACTAGAAGTTTCTCTTCCGTTTTTATATTTTCATCTTTTTTTGGTGCACTATTTATTGCAGGGGCACTCGCTTACAATGACTATAGATTTTCAAAATTTAATATAGTAAATTTTGAAGAGTTTGTATTCTACACAAGTAGTGATATTTTTACGCCAAATGAGGATAAGTACCAAGTGGTAGTTTTTAGTTCAAATATGAGGGATTTTAGGGATTCTCTATCAAAAGTAGATACAGATTATAAGATTTTAGCAGTTGATATGTATCAAAATAGAAAGATAGAGAGTAGTACAGATATTTTATATGTGAGCTCAGGAATTAGCACACTTGTTAAATTTATTCAAAGAATGAATATTTATGAGATTCCAGTCACTTTTGAAATAGAGAGATTTAGAGGAAAAACATACAAACAAAGTAGCAAGATAGAGAGTATCTGATATTTTTAAAAAGGATAATTATGCTTGATTTGGCAATTATTGGCGGAGGACCTGCTGGTCTAACTGCTGGATTATATGCAACAAGAGGTGGGTTAAAAGATGTCATTATGTTTGAAAAGGGTATGCCAGGAGGTCAGATAACTTTAAGTAGTGAAATAGAGAACTATCCAGGTGTTGAAGAGGTTAAAACTGGTATGGAGCTTATGGAGTCTTGGCCAAGACAGTGCATGAGATTTGGTTTAGTACATAAGATGGAAGAGGTTAGTAGAATTTCACAAAATAGCGATAAAAGCTTTAAAGTTCACACAACTGGTGGCAAAGAGTATGATGCACACTCAGTGCTTGTTTGTACTGGTGGAAGACCAAAAAAGGCTGGTTTCAAAGGAGAAGATGAGTTCTTTGGAAGAGGTGTGAGCACTTGTGCAACTTGTGATGGATTTTTTTACAAAGGCAAAGAAGTTGTTGTCTTAGGTGGTGGTGATACTGCACTTGAAGAGGCACTATATCTAGCAAATATCTGCACAAAAGTCTATCTTGTCCATAGAAGAGATAAATTTAGAGCATCTCCTGCAACTGTAGAGAGAGTAAAAAGAAGTGACAAGATAGAGATTATTTTGGATTCTGTTGTTGAAGAGGTCAAAGGAGATGCAGGTGGAGTTACAGCTGTTGTAGTTGCAAGAAGAGATGGTGAAGAGAAAAGAGAGATAAGTGTACCTGGTATTTTTACTTTTGTGGGATATGATGTAAATAATCAAGTCCTATTTCAAGAGAGTGGAGAGCCTTTGTGTGCTTTAAATGAATTTGGTGAGGTCATAGTTGATTTGAATATGAATACTTCAGTTGAGGGACTTTTTGCTGCAGGGGATTTAAGAATCAATGCTCCAAAGCAGGTAGTGTGTGCTGCGGGTGATGGTGCTACTGCGGCAATTGGAGTTATATCTTATTGTGAGAAGGTAAAGGATCATTAATGCTAAGAGTTGGGGTTTTTGGAGCTACTGGAAGAGTTGGAAAGCTTATTGTTGATCTCTTAAACAGTGATAGTGATGCTCATGTTGAGTCTGTGTTTGTGAGAAAAGATTTAGATTTCTCCTTGCACCCTAGTACGCTTGTGACAAATAGTTATGATACTTTTTTAAATTCTTGTGATGTGGTTATTGACTTCTCCTTGCCTGATGCTACAAAGAAGCTACTGGAGGCTTCTTTATCATTTTCACCTAAACCAATAGTTATTGGCACTACAGGATTAGAGCAAGAGCACTTCAATCTTATCGATGAAGCTTCATTGAAAATGCCTATTTTGTACTCTACAAATATGTCTTTGGGGATTGCATTTTTAAATAAAATAGTCTAT
>JAABSR010000061.1 GCA_011390245.1 Campylobacterales bacterium | reverse complement strand
GAGAATTCCATACAATTTGCGACTATTTGGTGATAAATATAAGCTCACCAAATACTAAAAACTTAAGAGATTTGCAAAATATAGAGTTTATTAAGGCACTTTTTACCAAAGCTAGGGAGATAACAAATAGGGCAATACTTCTAAAAATCTCTCCGGATATGAGTATCGATAATACTCTTGAAGTGTGCGAAGTAGCTATTGATTGTGGTGCTAGTGGTATTATTGCTACAAATACTTCTACAGACTACTCTTTGGTAGAAAATCCAAAAGATGTTGGCGGTATAAGTGGGAAACCTCTAAAAGAGAAGAGTAGAGAGATTTTAAAAGAGATAGCTTCAAATTTTTTTAACAAAACTGTTTTGATATCTGTAGGTGGCATAGATTCTAAAGAGGAGGCTCTAGAGCGTTTGAAAATTGGAGCAAGTCTTATCCAAATCTATACCTCTTTGATATATAGAGGTCCTCAATTTGTAAAAGAGATAAATACATTTATCTCTCAAGAGTTAGAAAAAGAGGGATTAAAAAATATCAAAGATCTTATTGGAATCTCACAAAAGTAAGGAGAGTTATGAAGATAATATCTCTTATTATTATTTTTACAGGAGTATTGATGGCTAGTTCTTTGCCAAAGCATTATGAGTATATATTAGAAAATGGACTAAAAGTTGTAGCTATTCCTATGAAAAATGGGAGTGGTGTTATAACAGCAGATATTTTTTATAAAGTTGGCTCAAGAGATGAGAAGATGGGAAAAAGTGGCATTGCCCATATGTTGGAACATCTAAATTTTAAAAGCACAAAAAATCTACAATCAGGCGAATTTGATGAGATAGTCAAAAGGTACGGGGGTGTTACAAACGCTTCTACCTCTTTTGACTATACTCACTATTTTGTCAAATCAAGTAATCAAAACCTAGATAAATCTTTAGAGCTTTTTGCAGAGCTTATGCAAAATCTCTCTTTAAAAGATGAGGAGTTTCAGCCTGAGCGAGATGTAGTAGCAGAAGAGCGAAGATGGAGAACTGATAATAATCCTATGGGATATCTATACTTTAGGCTTTTTAATACCGCATTTATCTACCATCCATATCACTGGACACCTATTGGCTTTATGGATGATATTTTAAATTGGAGTATAGAGGATATTAGGGATTTTCATGAAATGTACTACCAACCAAAAAATGCTATAGTAGTTGTTGCTGGGGATATGGATGAGAAGATGGTTTTTGAAAGTGCAAAAGAGCACTTTGGAGATATAAAAAACTGCTGTGAGATAGATAGTGTTCATACAAAAGAGCCAGCTCAAGATGGTCATAGAAGGGTTGAGGTAAAAAAAGAGAGTGAAGTTGAGATGGTCGCAATCACCTACCATATCCCAAACTATGAACATCAAGACCAAGTCGCACTCTCTGCAATAAGTGAGCTTTTAAGTAGTGGAAAATCTAGCAGGCTACAAAAAAATCTTGTAGATAAGAAGAGATTAGTAAATCAGATATATGCATACAATATGGAGCTTCAAGATAGCGGAGTGTTTTTAATTCTTGCAGTTTGCAATCCTGGAATAAAAGCCGAAGAGGCTGAAAAAGAGATTTTGGCTGAACTTGAGAAGGTCAAAAATGGCAAAATCACAAAAGCTGAACTTGAGAAGGTAAAAATCAACACAAAAGCGGACTTTATCTTCTCTCTTGAGAACTCAAGCTCTGTTGCTGATATTTTTGGTAGCTATCTTGTTAGAGGAAATATCGAACCTCTTTTGTCTTATGAGAAGAACATGGATGAGCTAAAACTAGAGGAGATAGAAGAGGTTGCAAATAGATATTTTTATAGAGATAATTCAACCACTTTGATTTTGAGAAAATAGAAGACTTAGATAGGGGATAAAATGGAGAAGATTATAGGCGCTATGAGTGCACTTATTACACCTTTTAAAGATGGAAAAGTAGATGCAAAAAGATATGAGCTGCTCATAAAAAGACAGATAGATAATGGTATGGATGGTGTGGTACCTGTAGGGACTACTGGAGAATCTGCTACCCTAAGCCATGAAGAGCATAGAGAGTGCATAGAGATAGCTGTAGATATTTGCAAAGGCAGTGGTGTAAAGGTTCTAGCTGGAGCTGGTAGCAATAGCACAAAAGAGGCGATAGGTTTAGCACAATTTGCACAAAAAAGTGGAGCTGATGGGATACTGTGTGTAACTCCATACTACAACAAGCCTTCTCAAGAGGGATTGTATGAACACTACAAATCAGTAGCTAATTCAGTTGAGATTCCACTTATGCTCTATAATGTACCAGGTAGAACTGGGGTAAATCTTGAGGTATCAACTGTTATTAGGCTTTTTGATGATGTGGAAAATATTTATGGCATAAAAGAGGCTAGCGGCTCTATAGAGAGAGTTGTAGAGCTTCACTCAAAAAGAGAAGATTTGGCAATAATTAGCGGTGAAGATGCGATAAACTTTCCAATACTATCAAATGGTGGAGTTGGTGTTATATCTGTAACTGGAAATATTTTGCCAGATATGATTTCAGACCTTGTACATAAATGTGCATCTGGAGCATTTGAGAGTGCTAGAGAGATAAATGAGAATCTATTCTTACTAAATAAGGTACTTTTTGTTGAGAGCAACCCAATACCTATAAAAGCAGCTATGTATCTATCAAATCTTTTGGATACTTTAGAGTATAGATTGCCACTTTTAAAGCCAAAAGAGAAAAATATTGAAAAGATCAAAGAGGCTTTGCAAAACTATAGGATTCCAGCATGAGTGGAAGTTTTGATGGGAAAACCCTTGTTTTAAGTGGTGGCAGTAGAGGTATTGGCAAAGCGATAATTTATGGCTTTGCAAAAGAGGGGTGCAATATTGCCTTTACATACAATAAAAATGAGGAAGAGGCTGATAAAATAGCAAAAGATTTAGAGCAAAGCTTCAAAATCAAAGCTAGATACTATCCACTAGATATTTTAGAGCCAGATAACTATAAAGAGCTTTTTAAGAGAATAGATGAAGATTTTGATAGGGTTGATTTTTTCATTTCAAATGCTATTATTTCAGGTAGAAGTGTAGTGGGCGGATTTGCACCTTTTATGCGTCTAAAACCAAAAGGGTTGAACAATATCTACACAGCAACAGTGCTATCTTTTGTAGTAGGTGCCCAAGAGGCGACAAAAAGAATAGAAAAAGTTGGTGGTGGCTCTATAATTTCTCTCTCTTCAACTGGAAATATAGTATATACGCCAAATTATGCAGGTCATGGAAACTCCAAAGCAGCAGTAGAGGTTATGGTCAAATATGCTGCGGCAGAGCTAGGCGAGAAGGGTATTAGGGTAAATGCAGTAAGTGGTGGTCCTATTGACACAGATGCACTCAAAGCATTTCCAAACTATGAAGAGGTAAAAAGAGAAGTAGAGAAGCGATCTTCTCTAAATCGCATGGGAGAGGCAGAGGATTTAGTTGGGGCATGCTTGTACTTATGTGGAGATGGTGCTTCATGGATGAGTGGGCAGACAATAATAATTGATGGAGGGACATCATTTAAGTGATTTCAATCCCAAACATCTTAACACTATCTAGAATCTTCTTCTCTTTTTTGCTAATGTTTGTCATAGTAAATGGTGAATTGATTTTGCCTGAGGGCGTTCATCATACTTGGCTAAACTATCTTGCTTGTCTGATTTTTATAGTTGCATCAATTACTGATTTTTTTGATGGATTTATTGCTAGGGCTAGAGGTATTACTACCACTTTTGGTGAGATTTTTGATCCATTAGCTGATAAGATGCTTATGCTCTCAGCCTTTGTTGGGCTGCTTGTATTAGGAGATGCTAGTGCTTGGGCGATTTTTCTAATCCTCTCACGAGAGTTTTTTATTACAGGTCTTAGAGTTGTAGCAGCTAGTGAGGGTAGAAGTGTAGCAGCTTCTAAGCTTGGCAAGTGGAAGACTGGCATTCAAATTACAGCAGTTGCTTTTTTGCTTATGAATTGGTTTCCTGGGGAGATACTTCTTTGGATTGCTACAGTTATTACGATATATTCAGGCTATGAGTATGTCAAAGCTTACTATAAAAAATAGGATAATATTTTGGGTCTTTTAACATCTTTAGTTGTTTTATCACTGCTGATTTTTTTCCATGAGCTAGGACATTTTTTAGCTGCTAGATATTTTGGCGTACAAGTAGATGTGTTCTCTATTGGTTTTGGAAAGAGAATTTATACAAGAAAAATAGGCAAAACTGAGTACTCAATCTCTGCAATACCACTTGGCGGATATGTCAAGATGAAAGGGCAGGATGATACAAAACCTATAAATATAGAGGATGGAGATGATAGCTACTCTAGCAAAGCTCCTTGGCAGAGACTAATAATCCTCTTTGCAGGCCCTTTTGCGAACTTCTTTTTGGCTTTTCTTTTATATATTGGCATTGGACTTATGGGTGAGAGGGTTTTAGCACCTACTATTGGAGAGCTAAAAGATGATTTTCCAGCCGCACTTGCTGGGGTAAAAAGTGGTGATAGGGTGATCTCTATAAATGGGATCGAGCTAAAAAGCTGGAGAGATTTGAGTGAAATCATAAAAGATAATAGCCAAAGATTGGTCTTTATTGTAAAAAGAGGCGGAGAGCTAAAGAGATTTGTTATAGAGCCAAAGATGAGTGATTCCAAAAATATTTTTGGTGAAACTATATATAAACCAATGGTTGGAATCATGCCAAATGGAGATATAGAGACTATAAAATACTCTTTTGGAGATATTCTCCCTTTTGCTTATGAAAAGACAATAGAAGATGCTAAGATGATAATGTTAGGAATCCAAAAACTTATACAAGGAATAGTCTCCCCTAGTGAGATAGGAGGTGTTATCTCTATTGTGCAAGTAACCTCTGAAGCCTCTAGTATGGGTATAATTGCTTTGATGACTTTTACTGCACTAATCTCAGTAAATCTAGGCGTACTAAACCTACTCCCTATTCCAGCTCTTGATGGAGGACATATTATATTTACTTTTTATGAGATGTTATTTACAAAAAAGCCTAGTGAAAATGTTCTCTATAGATTAACTCTAGGTGGCTGGGCGATTCTCTTTTCATTGATGTTTTTAGGGCTTTATAATGATATCAATAGATTGATGATGGGTGGAGGGATTTTGCCATGACTTTGGATGAAAATTTAGATAGTGCAATAAAAAGAATCGAAAAAGCTAGATTAGAGGTTGATGCTCACCACATCGTAAAAATAGTGGCTATTAGCAAATACTCAAAGAGTGAAGATATTAGAGAGCTATACTCCGCTGGGCATAGGGCTTTTGGTGAGAATAGGGTTCAGGATTTAAATACAAAAAGTCAAGATCTAGAGGATATCCCTATAGAGTGGCATTTTGTGGGTGTTTTGCAAAAAAACAAAATAAATCAGCTACTAAAACTAAGACCCTCTCTTATTCACTCTATAGATTCTTTAGAGCTTGCCTTGGAGCTTGATAAGAGATGTGAAAGAGGGGTAGATGCACTTCTGCAAGTAAATAGTGCAAAAGAAGAGACAAAAAGTGGAGTAGATCCTTTGAGTGCAAAAGAGATTTATGAAAGCATACAAGAGCAGTGCAAAAATATAAATCTAAAAGGGATTATGACTATTGGAGCACATAGTAGTGATCAAAAAGAGATAAAAAAGAGCTTTGAAGTGAGTAGAAAAATATATGAAAGCCTCCCAAATGCATCAATACTCTCTATGGGTATGAGTGGAGATTTTGAGCTTGCTATCAAGTGCGGAAGTAATATGGTGAGATTGGGTTCAACATTATTTATGAGAAATTAAAAAAATTTGGGTAAAATATAGCCCTTTTTCTATAAAAGAGCATATTATTATAATTTAATTGATATATACTCGCTAGTAAATGCAATTCCAACAGGAGTCCTGCTAAATGTCTTCAACAAAAAATGTAAATAGTGAACTTGAAAAGGTTATAAAAGAGGCGGAACAGAGCTACATCTCTTATGAGAAGATAGCACTAGTTTTTCAAAAGCCACCAACTTCAGCTCAATCAAAAAAAGCTTTAGAGTACTCAAAAAAGTACAAAAAAACACTTCTTAGCTCCTCTGAAACTGCAAAACTTCTAAATGAGCAAGAGAAAAAAAAGATAGAAGATGAGAAGAAAAAACTCCTAGATGATGAGCTAGAAGATGAGTTTGATTTCATGAAAGAGCGAGAGTTATTGGAGTGGAGTAGGTCTGATTCTCCTGTGAGAATGTATCTAAGAGAGATGGGGCAGATACCACTTTTGACAAAAGATGAAGAGATAGAGTACTCTCAGATGATAGAGTTTGGTGAGGATATTATCTTAGATGCGATATGTTCTGTTCCATATCTTATTGATTTTATACTTGATTACAAAGAGGCTCTAATAAATAGAGAGCGAAGAGTAAAAGAGCTTTTTAAATCTTTTGAAGATGAAGAAGATGGAAACGAATCAGATAGCGGAGATGATGATAGTAGTGGAGATGACGAAGAGAATAAAACCGTAGGCAAAAGAGACACTAAAAGAGTTGATAAAGTATTGGACAGCTTCAAAGCACTTGAAAAAGCAAAAAAAGATTGGCTAAAGACTTTAGAATCTCCACTTGATGAGAGTAGTGAGCAAGAGGAATATACACTCTATATGCTAACACTTGCCTACAAAAAGAAGATACTAAAAGAGAAGCTTTTAGACCTTGGACCTACAAGTAAGCTTATAAATGAACTTGTAAAAGCTATGGAAAATACTCTAAAGAGTGATGAGGGCTTTGAAAAAGAGCTTAAAAGATTAGAGTATAAGCTACCACTTTTTAATGAAATCTTACTAAAAAATCACGAAGATTTATTAGAAGATATTTTAAATCTTACAAAACAAGATATCGCCTCAATCGTGCCTGAAGCGACTATGGTTAGCACATATATGGAGATTAAAAAACTATTTCAGACAAAACAAGCAAGTCAAGACTGTTTTCAGCTAGAGCCTGAAAAATTAAAAGAGATTTTAGAGCAGATAAAAAGAGGGAAGCAGATAGCTGATGTGGCAAAAACAAAGATGGCAAAATCAAATCTTCGTCTTGTGGTCTCAATCGCCAAAAGATATACAAATAGAGGTTTGCCATTTCTAGATCTCATACAAGAGGGAAATATCGGACTTATGAAAGCTGTTGATAAGTTTGAATATAAAAAAGGGTATAAGTTCTCAACCTATGCTACATGGTGGATAAGGCAAGCAATCAGCAGAGCAATAGCTGACCAAGCAAGAACTATAAGAATCCCAATCCATATGATAGAAACGATAAATAGAATCAATAAAATAAATAGAAAACATCTTCAAGAAAATGGAAAAGAGCCTGATGTTGATACACTTTCAGAAGAGGTTGGATTGCCAATAGATAAGGTAAAAAATGTGATCAAAATCACAAAAGAGCCAATATCCCTAGAGGCTCCAATTGGGAGTGATGATGATGGTAAGTTTGGTGATTTTGTTGAGGATAAAAGCTCTATTAGTCCTATAGAGCATATTTTGAAAAATGACCTTAGAACTCAAATTGATGATGTCTTGGATCAGCTAAACGAGAGAGAAAAGGCTGTTATTAGGATGAGATTTGGGCTGCTTGATGATGAGAGCGATAGAACACTAGAGGAGATTGGTAAAGAGCTAAATGTCACAAGAGAGAGGGTAAGACAGATAGAATCTAGTGCCATAAAGAAGTTAAAACATCCAAAAGTGGGAAGAAAACTCAAAAACTATATAGAGGAATAGTACTATGACTTTTTTGGAGAAGTGGATAGAGTATGATTACAATCCTTTTATAATATTTGATAGCAGTGGAAAGGTTCTCTCTTTAAACTCAGAAGCACAGTACCTTCTGGGTAAGACTTCAAATAAGGTCATTTTTGACCTTGCTATAGATTATGCAACAGAGAGTTTTGGATTTAATACATTCTTTCTAGATATCTCCTTTGATAAATTTGATTTTTTTGCGATAACAGTAGGATATGAGAGCGAAAATGAGATAGGTATCAAACTCTACAAAAGAGCAAATAAGAGAATAAAAATAAGAGATAAAAAAGATAGCACTCTTTCAAACATATATGTCCTTGTTGATCTCTCAATAAGCACTTTTAGTACAAAAAATAATATAGAGTTTATAAAAGATTTTGACCCTGCCATACCTGATATCTATGCAAATGTAGATATGGTATTAAAACTTCTAAATAAAATATACAACTCATTCATAGAATCCAAAAAGATAAAATCAAAAATATTTGTAAATATTGGAGAGCATATAAAGATAGAAAATAAAAAGTTTCCTATTTTAAGAATCGAGATAAGCGGTGATTGTTTTGATGATTCTAAAAAGAGCGACATAGAGCACCTCTCAGCACTTAGCGAATCTACTATATATTTTCAGAAAAATATGGTAACCCTTGATATGCCTATTATTACCACCTCATAAATCTAATCTGTCTATTTTTTCTCTTTTTGGAGTGGTTAGCTTATAAAAGTCTTAGATACAAAAAAGTATAATCTAGCTTAAAACTTACTATTTATGATTTTAGGAGATTCAAAAAGATGAGACTAACTGGCTCACAGATGGTTATAGAAGCACTACACAAAGAGGGGGTAGATGTCATTTTTGGCTACCCAGGTGGTGCTATTATGAATGTCTATGATGAAATATATAAGCAAAACTATTTTAAACATATCTTAACAAGGCATGAACAAGCAGCAGTACACGCTGCAGATGGATATGCAAGAGCCACTGGAAGAGTGGGGGTATCTTTTATCACAAGTGGTCCTGGATTTACAAATGCAATCACTGGCATCGCTACAGCTTATATGGATTCTATTCCTTTGGTTGTTTTAAGCGGACAGGTTCCTATTTCAGTGATTGGCACAGATGCATTCCAAGAGATTGATGCAGTTGGGATTAGCAGGCCTTGTACAAAACATAACTATCTTGTTAGAAATGTAGAGGAGCTTCCTAGGATTATCAAAGAGGCTTTTTATATTGCAAAAAGTGGAAGGCCAGGCCCAGTTCATATTGACTTGCCAAAAGATGTAAGTGCAACTTTAGGTGAGTTTGAATACCCAGAGGAGATAAAACTAGATACATATAAGCCAAACTACAAAGGAAATATGCGCCAAATCAAAAAAGCAGTAGCAGCTATAGAGAGTGCAAAAAAACCTCTGTTTTATCTAGGTGGTGGGATTATAGCCTCAAATGCGTTTCAAGAAGTTAGAGATCTTGTAGATTTGACTCAAATTCCAGCACTTGAGACGCTTATGGCAAGGGGTGTTTTACCTCATGATCATCCACTCCTTCTAGGGATGGTTGGCATGCATGGGAGTTATGCTGCAAATATGGCTATGAGTGAGTGTGATTTACTTATCTCATTGGGTGCTAGATTTGATGATAGGGTGACTGGAAAGCTTGCTGATTTTGCAAAATATGCAAAAATTATTCATGTAGATATTGACCCCTCATCTATTAGTAAGATTGTAGAGGTTGATACACCAATAGTTGGCGATATCAAAAATGTGACAAGAGATCTACTCTCTTTGCTAGAGGGAAAAGTGGATAGTGATAATTTAAAGTCATGGAAAACATTGCTGAAGAGATATAGCGAATTGCACCCTCTAGGCTACAGAGATAGTCAAAAGGTACTAAAGCCTCAGTGGGTAATACAAAGAATTGGAGAGCTTATCGGAGAGGATGCGATAATCACTACAGATGTTGGTCAGCACCAGATGTGGAGTGCTCAGTTTTATCCATTTACTAGAGCTAGACAGTGGGTTACTAGTGGTGGTCTTGGGACTATGGGATTTGGATTTCCTGCAGCTATGGGTGTCAAAGAGGGAGTACCTGAAAAGATATCTATAAATATCACAGGAGATGGCTCAATACTTATGAATATTCAAGAGTTGATGACTGCAGTAGAATCAAAGCTACCAGTTATC
>JAABSR010000060.1 GCA_011390245.1 Campylobacterales bacterium | reverse complement strand
ATCTCAACAATAGCATCAATATATTTTATCCTCTTAAAAGGAGATGAGAAGTTGATCTCATAGTCGTCATGTGCTAGTTTTTTTGGCAGATTTAACTCTTCAAATATCACCTCAAAAAGCTGCTCACTCAAATCCATCAAATCCTCATATCTTTTGTATGCCCAATAGAACTCTATCATAGTAAACTCTGGATTGTGTGAGTGGTCCATCCCCTCGTTTCTAAAGTTTCTATTTATCTCAAAAACTGCTTCAAATCCACCAACTATCAATCTTTTTAGATACAGCTCTGGAGCGATTCGCAGATATCTATCCACTCCCAAAGCATTATGGTGTGTCACAAAAGGGCGTGCATTTGCACCTCCTGGGATTGGGTGCATCATAGGAGTCTCAACCTCTAAAAATCCATTTTTTTCAAAAAACCTTCTAATTATAGAGACTACTTTACTACGCAAAAGAAATGTCTTTTTGACATCTGGATTCATGATAAGATCTAGATATCTTTGGCGATAACGAGCCTCTATATCTTGCAAACCATGATATTTTTCTGGAAGTGGGATTATTGATTTTGTGAGGATTTGTAGCTCTTTTACATGCAGGCTTAGCTCGCCTGTTTTTGTAGCAAAGGGAAATCCTTTGGCGATGATTATATCGCCCACTTCGATATTTCTCTTTATCGATTTAAACTCCTCTTCGCCTAGCTCATTTTTTGAATAATATATCTGAACTATTCCGCTCTCATCCTCTATCTTTGCAAATGCGGCTTTGCCCATAAGTCGCAAAAATTTTACTCTCCCAGCTATACTTCTCTCTTTGTTCTCATCTCTTGTAGATTCTAGCTCTTTTACATACTCAAACTCTTTTATGAACTCACTATTTTTTATCTCTTTTGACGCATTATTGGCATAGGGATTTTTACCCTCATCTCGTAGCTCTTGTGCCTTTTTGATTCTCTCTTTTACATATTGGTTTTCTAAGTACTCTTCAAACAAATCTACTCCTCTACTTTACTCTTATTATCTTCACTGCTATTCTCTTCTCTGTTCACTTCTTGTGATTGCTCTTTTACAGTTGAAGGCATTAGATCAAAAGTCTCACCATCAAGCCTGATGATAAGACTCCCAGCCTCCAAAAGTATAGGATATGTGATACTATTTTCGGTAAATGAGGAGATATTTTTTTTCACTATCTCTATATTTGAGATAGTGTAAGTGATAATTGCAAATATCAAAAATATCTTCCCAGCCCCAAAAATAAAACCAAAAATTCTATCTATCAACTCTAAAGCACTTAGTTTCACCAGTTTTGATACAAATCTTCCAACAACGATAGAAGCTATCCAAAAAGATAGCAAAATGGCTATAAAACCTACTAGATTTATAGCTGATCTGTTCTCTATATAGTAAAGATTTTCACTTATAAAAACTCCAAGCTCAAGTGAATACCTACTAGCTACAAATACACCGCCAATAATACCAAAAAGCCCAAAAAACTCCTTGACAAGTCCATTGAAAAGCCCTTTGAATCCTAAAATACCGACTAGTGCTAAAACAACAATATCTATATAATTAAAATTATCCATATATCTACAAAATCCCTTAATCGGATATTTTAAAACTTCCTCTTTTACTTCTTTTGCTATCATTGTACTAAAAAAGAGCTAAAATTTTTTGGTACAATGTTAGCAAAATAAGCAAGGAGATATATATGCCAAAAGAGAACTCATTTGATATCACCGCAAAAGTTGATATGCAAGAGATGAAAAATGCTATAGACCAATCACAAAGAGAGGTTGGAAATAGGTTTGATTTCAAAAGCGATAAAGTAAAAGATATAGAGCTAAACGAGAGTCAAAAGATAATTACCATAACTGCAACAACTGACAACAAAGCCGATGCAATTATAGATATACTTAAATCAAAAATCATAAAAAGAGAACTCTCCCCAAAATCCATAAAAGAGCTAAAAAGGGAGGGAGTTAGTGGTGGAAACATAAAAGTGACTTTTGGTATCAAAGATGTGATAGATTCTGAAAATGCCAAAAAGATAACCACAGAGATTAAAAACTCCAAGATAAAAGTACAAGCCTCAATACAAGGCGAAGAGATAAGAGTAAAAGGAAAATCCCTTGATGATTTACAAAATATCATATCTCTTGTAAAATCACTAGAACTTGATATACCTATAAAATTTGAAAACTACAGGTAGTAACTTCTCTAAAGTATTGAGTAGATTCTCATGGGCGATAATAGTCGCTCTTCTCTTTTCACAATTTATCTATACTGCCCATTTTGGATATGAGTTTTATCTCCTCAACTCATTTGCTGGGATTTTGTCGCTCTACTTTTTGCTAAAACTTGATAGATTCCAATCAGCTCTCTTTGGTCTAGTGGTTGGGGGAGTTTGGTTTTATTGGATATCTATGAGTTTTAAGTATTATGGGTTTGAAAATCTAGCCCCACTCATAGTACTAGGCATTGCCCTAGTTTTCTCTCTTCTCTTCTTGGTCATAGGAGCACTAAAAGTGCCTTTTATCAAAGCAATTGCACTTTTAGGGGTTAGCTATATTCATCCATTTGGATTTGATTGGTTCAAGCCAGAGCTTATCTTTGTAAATAGCTACTTTGGGGTTGAAAAGTGGCAATTTGCTATTATCTTAGCAACTATTGCACTCTATATCCACCTCAAAAAAAGATCGTTTTTTATCATGTTGCCTCTGCTGTTGGCTTTTTATATCCCAAAAGAGATACAAGAGCCAGAGCTAAAAATCAAACTAGCTCACACACAACTCACACAAGGCTACAAATGGAGCAAAGCAAATATACCAAAAACCATAGAATCCAACTTCAAAAAAATAGATAATGCGATAAAAGATGGCTATGATCTTATAGTCTTACCAGAGAGTGCCTTTCCCCTCTTTTTGGTGCATGGTGATGAGGTGAGCAATGAGCTACTAGAGAAGAGTAAAAAGATAGATATAGTTACAGGAGCCTTACAGGTCAAAAATGGAGAGTTATACAACTCATCTTTTCACTTTGATGGCAAAAAGATAGATATAGCAGACAAGGTCGTACTTGTCCCTTTTGGAGAGAGAAACCCTCTTCCAAAGTTTATAAGCGATATCATAAATGACCTATTTTTTGATGGAGCAAAAGATTATGATGGAGCAAAAGAGCCTACAGATTTTGAGATAAAGGGCATAAAATTTCGCAATGCTATCTGTTATGAAGCCACAAGCGAAAAGATTTACGACAAAGGTGTAAAATACATAGTTGCAATAAGCAACAATGCATGGTTTTATCCATCCATCGAGCCAACACTACAAAAAATCTTGATGAAATACTACGCAAAAAAGTATGGAGTTACCATCTTCCACTCAGCCAACTTTAGTGAAAGCTTTATAGTAACACCTTGAGTTCACTACTCTAGTCTTAGAACTTTTACTTTTGCTGTTGCCCTCAATCTATTAAAATGCTCATCTATTAGCTCACTCTCTCTATCGCTCATCACTTTGGCAAATATCATATCTTTGATCTCTTCATATCCTAAAAGCTCTACACCTCTCTTCTCTACAATATAGAAGCTCACAAAAAGATTTTGGATTGGCAATATAGGCGTAAAATTTCCCGACCTAGTTCTAAAAAAGATATCTCTTAGGGATTTGCTTATACTTTTTATATCTATTACTTCCTTCTCTCTTACTACATCTTGAGAGGCTAGAAGTGGATTTTTTATGGTCTCTTCTAGGGCATTTTTGCTATTTGAAAAATATTTTATGGTATCTATGGTTGAGGGTATCTCAAATTCAGCTCTATTTTTATCATAGTAGTTTTTTAGCTCATCTTCATCTGCGATTCTTAGTTTTGCAGAGACTATCTCATTATATAGCCTCTCTTTTTTCATCTCACTTCTCAATCTTTCTATATACTCACCCCAGCTAATTCCGCTATTTATAATATCTCCCCTCAACTCAAAAAGTGTCATATTATTTTTATCTGCTATCTCTTTTGCTTGATTCTCTACTTCAATATCATCTACTTTTATATTGTGCTTTTTGTAAGAAATCTCATGGAGCTTCTCTTTTATCAAAATCTCCATCGCATCATCTCTTGAGACCTTCTCATCATTTATCTTTTTGTAGAGTCTATATAGTGTGATTGGCTCTTCATTTACAAAAAATGCTATACCATTTATCATCGTTTTGGCTTCTAGTACAGCAACTATCAAAAATATACTCAATAAAATCTTCATCTCTCTCTCCTAATTTAAAAAAACGATATTATCAAATCTTCCATCTCTTTCTCTTTAGATATAGAGTTTACATTATCCCTAAAAAGTGATGCACTATTATACCCTTTTGAGTATGTATGTAGATGCTTACGGAAAATAACAACTCCAAACTCACCATAATGCTCCACCATCTTGTAGAAATGCTCTAAGATTATCTCTTTTTTTAACTCACTACTTACATCCATTTCACCACTTTTGAGCTGGTGGAAAATCCATGGATTGCCTATAGCCCCTCTACCTATCATAAGCCCATCAGCACCTGTAATCTCCAAAACGCTCAAAGCACTACTTAAAGAATCTATCTCTCCATTTGCAATAACTGGAATCTTTACGCTCTTTTTCATAAGAGCTATAGAGTCATAATCAATCCTATCTTTTTTATATCCATCTTTTTTTGTTCTGCCATGTACGACTATGAAATCAGCTCCAGCATCTTCAACAGCTTTGGCAATATCTACTGGAGTCTTTTGGTCATATCCGATACGAACTTTTGCTGAGGTATATTTTTTGTTTGAGTGCTTTTTGATTGTCTCTAAAAGCTTTTTTAGCCTATCAAGATCTTTAAGAAGTGAGCTTCCTTGATTGTTGTTTGCCACTTTTGGTGCTGGACAACCACAGTTTAGATCAATAATATCTATCCCCTCAATCTCATTCAAAAACTCTACAGCTTTTTTTATAGGCTCTACTTCACCACCTACAATCTGCACAGCATAGGGGGATTCGTTAGATGCTTTTTTTATCATCTTTAGTGTTTTTTTATTTTTGTACATTAGTGCGTTTGAGCTTATCATCTCACTAACGCTCACATCTGCACCAAACTTTTTCACAACAGATCTAAATGGAAGATCGCTAAAGCCAGCAAGCGGAGCTAAAAATAGGGGGTTTTTGGAAAAGTCAATCATCTCAGTATCTATCCACAATATCTTTTTGGTTATCCCAATTATACTAAAAAGTGATTAACAATCCTATGTGCAAGCTATGTAGGATTATCCTACATAGCTTGCACAAACAATAGGTTATTTCTTATCGTCAAATTCTTTTTGTGCTTTTTCCCAAGCATTTTGAAGTGCATTATAAGAGTCTGTAAAACCTTTTTTTACATGTTCCCAAGCATCAGCAGAACTACTTTTCATGCTTCCATACCACTGTGCGACTTCATTTCTTTGTTTTCTAAGATCTCTAAGATTTTCTCTAGCTTCTTTTCTTGCCTCTTTACTCATTTCATCCCAATTATTATCAACTTTGGATTCTAATTGATCAATTTGAGAATCTAATTTTTCAAGAGTTTTTTTAGATTTTTCTAGAACTTCATCTTTTTTATCACTACCGTATGAATTGATAGTTTGAAGTAGCTCTTTAGTCTCTTTTTTTACATCTTGAGCAGAGGCTGAACCCTTGTGCCCATCTGCAAAAGCCATTGTACTCATTCCCAATAGTGCTGCTAATACAGCTGAAGATATATGTAGTTTCATCAGCATCCCTCTTTATGAACTAAATCGTGAAGTTGCTGATTTTACTGCAATACTTAGAGAATCCCAAGCACTATCCATGCCTGCTTTTAGATCTTCCCATGCATCATCGCTAGCATTTTTGAGCTCTACAATTTTTTTGTTTGCTTCATTTTGCATTGCTCTTAGCTCTTCTATCTCTTTATAATATTCAAGTTGCACATCTGCTTCAGCTTTATCTGCTTTTGCTTTTAGAGTATCTATTTGTGCACCCCACTCATCTAGCTGAGCTTGCAGTTTTTTTTCATATGCTTCTTTCATTCCCATGATTTCTCCTTTGAATATTTTTAAAGCCTAAGCCTCATGAATAAGATATCTTTTATAAACTTAATACCAAATTTATTGAAGTAATACAAACATAATTATAAATTGGATATTATCTTTGGATACCAAAATTTAACAAGGAGCAAGATATGGCACATGAAGGGTTTCATGAAGATCCAAAAGAGTTATCAGATTTTGCAAAAGATTACCATAGAATCATACAAAGCACCATGGAAGAGCTTGAAGCGATTGATTGGTACAATCAAAGAGCAGAGTGTGCAAGCGACCCTGAAGCAAAGGCTATCATGGAACATAACCGTGATGAAGAGATAGAGCATGCTTGTATGGGGATAGAGTGGCTTAGAAAAAACTCTCCCACTTGGGATAAGATGCTTAGAGAGTTTTTGTTTAAAGATGGAGATATCGTAGGAAATGAAGAAGCGATGATGGGAGAAGAAGAGTCTACTGATTCTAGTTCATCAAATACTCTTAATATTGGAAAAAATAGGAAATAAAGGATACAAATATGGAAATACTCAATAGAACAAGTGCACCTTTTTCAAGTGCGGTTTGGAATGTGATAGATGAAACAATGTCTGAGTTTTTGTCAAAAAGGCTCAGCTTAAGAACACTTATTGATTTCAAAGATCACTATAGCTTTGAAACTGATGCAGTTTTCACAAAAAGAATAAAAAAAGTAAGTAGTGATAAAGGTCTTACAATCTCTACAAGAGAGCCTATCAAAATGGTAGAGATTAAAAAAACTTTCACAATCAGCAATGAAGCAATTGAGCACATCAAAAGAGGAATAGAAGACTTTAATGATGAAGAGTTTGCAAATGCTGCAAATGAGTTTGCCACTATAGAAAATAACATGATACTTCAAGGACTTAAAGAAGCAAGTTTCACAGGAATCATAAACCATCCAGATGTCGTGAGTATGGAAGTAAAATCTACTAAAGATATTCTTAGTAGCGTTGCAAAATCCTTGGGAGTTTTTCGCAATGAGTTTGTTGATGGTGGCTTTAAACTTGTGGTCTCAAGTGCAACATTGACAAAGCTTTACACTGAGTTTTTTGATGGTATAAGCTTAAAAACAAAGCTAGATGATATATTAGGTGAAAATCAAATAGTTGCTAGTGAAGATATTGGTGACAACAGTGCGATGATTATTTCACAAAGAGGTGGAGATTTTGAGTTTTGTAGTGGATTGGATGTCTCAATTGGGTTTGAAAAGATAAACAAAGATAGCGTAGAGTTGTTTTTGATTCAAACATGTGCTTTGAGAATCTTAGGTCCTGAAGCAGCTATTATTTTTAACTTTAAGTAAAAAATAAGGCAGAGATTGTGCTTGAAAAACGAGAGAATTCAAAAAATGATACTCTTTTTAAATCCCTTAAAAAAAGACTTAATAGACTTAAAATATTTTTAGGTGTTGTTGATAAAACAACACCTATATCTTTTGAAATTTCCGAATTCATGCAAGATGTCACTAACTCTTTTGAGCAACTTCCAGATGAGTATAAAAAACTTTATGAACTCACCCCATGTGAAACAGATTTTTTCATCAACAGAAAAAAAGAGCTTGAAAAACTAAAAAACAGTTATGAGAACTGGAAAAAAGATAGGTTTGTGAGCTGTGCAATAGTTGCCCAAAAAGGCGCAGGGGTTACATCAATGCTTAATATTTTCCTAAAAACTCATATAGAAATGGAGATCATAAGAGAAGAGCTAGATAAAAAAATCTACACAAAAGAGAAATATTTTAGATATTTCAACTCTTTGCTTCAAACAGAAGATTTGCGTACGAATAAAGATTTTATCAACTATCTCAACAATAGTAAAAATAGTAAAATTATAATTTTAGAAAACTTGCAGCACATGTTTTTAAAAAAAGTTGGTGGTTTTGAAGCCATAGAACTACTCTTTGAGCTTATATCTTATACTTCTAAAAAAGTTCTTTGGGTTGGTACTTTTACACCAGAATCTTGGAAATATCTTGATAAAACAATCTCTATATCAAATTACTTTACAAGTGAAGTTAATGTAGAACTACTAAAGCTTGAAGATATAAAAGAGACTATACATAAGCGTAACAAATCTGCAGCTCTTGAGGTTCTATTTTTACAAGAAGATAGCGATGAAAAAGAGCAAGAATCTCTAGAGGAGCATTTCTTCAAACAGCTTTATAAACTTTCTAGCGGAAATATATCTCTTGCTTTGTTATATTGGGTTAGATCTATCAAAAAAATAGAAAATAATAAAATTTACTTAAATCAGATCGATGAGCTTGATAAATCTTTTATTGAAAATCTTTCTATAGAGGTTCTTTTTGTTTTACAGACTTTAATCATCCATGATGGGCTGACTTTACATGATTACTCTTTTGTGACTAGTGAGTCAAATCATAAGTGTAGAAATACTTTTATGCCAATGCTTGAAAAAGGGCTTCTAATTCAACCAAAACAAAAATATAATATCAATCCAATCATTTACAATCAAATACATAACTATCTTTCATCTAAAAACTATATCCACTAGGGCTAATGATATGAAAACTCTATACTTGCTTTTTGCTCCTATCTTGGCTCAATCACTCTTTGGTGTAGATATCTCACAAGATAATAATTTATCAAAAGTAGATCCAGCAAGTTTGCTGAGTATTCTATCTTTTACTAAAATCTTATGGACAATATTTTTCTTTATTATTGCTTATTTGTTTATATCTTTTTTTACAAAAGCACTTACTTTTTTTGCAGAAAAAAGCTCACAACTTCGAATATCACTAAAAGGACTCATCCCTATAATAAGAATATTTCTTTGGATTGTATTTATATTTATTGTTATCAAAGAGATATATCATCCACCAAAAGAGATGATCATAGGTGCTTTAGCTTCAGTGGCTATTGCAGTTGGGTTTGCGACACAAGATTTGCTAAAAAATATATTTGGTGGCATGATGCTCCTTTTTGAGCGTCCTTTTAAAGTGGGGGATAAAATAAAAGTAGCAGAACACTATGGAGAGGTCATCAATGTAGGACTTCGTGCCACTCAAATAGTAACACCTGATGATACAATTGTTCATATTCCAAATATGGAGATCATGAATAGCAATCTCTCCAATTCAAACTCAGGAGAGTTAAGTTGTCAAGTGGTTGCAAAAATTATACTTCCTATAGATGTCTCTATAGAAAAAGCTCGAAATATTGCTATAGAATCAGCACAAGTTTCAAAATATATATATCTCAATAAGCCTATAGTTGTTCTTTTTTCAAACAAAATGAATGAGCAAAAACCATATTTGGAGATGAAGATAAAAGCGTATGTGATGGATATACGACATGAATTTCAACTGCAAAGTGACCTAACAGAAATAATAATAAAAGAGCTATTGGCTCAAAAAATGTTAAAAAATTATAATAATATAAATGATTAGTTAGTTGCTGCTTTCTGTGGTGTAGGCATCTCTGCTTATAGGACTAAGCTTCGTGAAAATTTGATTTATTTGCCAAACACACAAAAGTCTTAGCCAAATCTTTCAACTCTGCACTTTTGCCAATAGCTTTTTTTGAGATTTTATATTCAATAGTGCTGTTTTCGTATCGCATTGAAGAGTCTTTTTCGTCTATTGTCATTATCTCTTTCTTGATGTTTGCTTATCAAAATATGTCGTAGTGGGTCACTACGACCTACGAGGCTATTTCTCTTAAATTTTGTTTTTACAAAAAACAAAAACCATCTCTCAAAAGTCCCACTGCAAGGGGCTTTGTGAAAATTTGTTTTTGAATTTGTTTTTTTTTATTTTTTATTTGCCAAAAAATAGACCATATTTTTCTTTTCACCCTCTCTTGAAAGCTCACCATTTTCAACCATCTTATAGACAACTTTTCTTAAATAGCTAATATCTATATCATCCATCCTACTGTGAATTTCAGAGATTCTGCTTTTGGGGTGAAGTTTCAAATCCTCTTTTATAAGTGCTTTGAGATGTGGCTCTTCCATCGTTTTTAGGCTAGGCTTCATTCCATGCTTTATAGATAAAAATATTTTTGGATTTATCATATACATCAAGCCTTTGGTTTTTCCTT
>JAABSR010000059.1:8529-10228 GCA_011390245.1 Campylobacterales bacterium | reverse complement strand
TGGTAAATCTACAATCATCAAACATATAGTCTCTCTCCTAAAGCCAGATGGTGGAGAGATTTTTGTAGATGGTGCTGATGTTATCAATGCTAACCAAAAAGAGCTTTTTGAGATAAGAAAAAAGGTTGGTTTTTTATTTCAAAGTGGTGCACTTTTTGACTCTATGAATGTATTTGAAAATGTTGCTTTTCCACTAAAAGAGCACCTAAAACTCTCTAAAAAAGAGATAAAAGATAGGGTCTATCATAGACTTGAAGCTGTTGGGCTAAAGCCAGAAGATGTCTCAAAACTATTTCCAGATGAGCTAAGTGGGGGGATGAAAAAAAGAGTTGGGCTAGCAAGGACAGTGATACTAAATCCAAAAATCATACTCTATGATGAGCCAACAAGTGGTCTAGACCCTACATCAAGTGACCTCATCACTCAAATGATTTTAAATCTACAAAGCGAACTAAAAACTACATCTGTTCTTATTAGCCATGATATGAAAGAATCCTTTAAAGCAGGAGACTACTTTGCTATGCTTTATGATGGAGAGATTGTTGAGTATGGTGACAATGAAGCTTTTAAATCCTCAAAAAATAGAATAGTACAACACTTCATAGAGGGAAAAGCGGTAGAGTAGTTGGGAAATATTCTTTTTATTGCCTTTTTGTTGGTTGTAGGCTACTCTCTAAAATTTCTCAAACTGCCAAGTGATTTTGGTAAATCTCTAAATCTTTTTATCATATATATATCACTCCCTGCTACAGTTTTGCTCATGATCCCTCAAATTGAACTAAATAGCGATCTTTTGATACTCTCACTACTTCCTTGGATTTTGATAATACCTATGGCATTTTTTGCCATATATCTAACAAGAGGAATGGATAAAAATATAAGAGCTTCACTTTTGCTACTCCTCCCACTTGGCAATACATCCTTTGTAGGAATCCCTCTCATTGAGGCACTCATAGGCAAGGTAGCAACTCCTTATGCATTAGTCTATGATCAATTTGGTACATTTCTAATGCTCTCAATCTATGGCACTTCAGTTATTGCATACTACCAACATGGCAAAGTTGATGTTTTACTCATAGCTAAAAAGATTGTCACTTTTCCAGCATTTATCGCTCTAGTTTTTGCTCTGTTTTTTGGAGAGATGCCAAAGCCTATGATCCCATACATAGAAAACCTCTCAAACACTCTAGTTCCTCTAGCAATAATAGCAGTAGGTTTTGCTCTAAAAATCAAAGTAGAATCTCACAAAAAGATATTTTCTCAAGCAATAGCTATCAAAATGCTCATAACACCTATTTTGGCATTTTTGATACTATCTCTATTTGATGTAGAAAAAATTGTTTTTGATGTAGCTATACTAGAATCAGCAATGCCATTTATGATAACAGCAACCGCCCTAGCTATAAATGCAGGTTTTGCACCACAATTTAGTGCCTCTTTGCTTGGATACTCCATAGTGATTTCACTATTTTCAATCCCAGCTCTTTATATGCTATTGGGTAATTTTTAAACTTTTTTTCAATTTAAATATCGATAACTTCTTCATGGTCTCTAAAAAACTCAGCTATATCAACTTGTAAAACTTTAGATATTTTATAGAGCTGATCAAGATTAAACTTTTTTCCAAAAGAGTGTAACTCTGCTTTTGCTATATGCCCTACAGAGTCATGACCAATAGCATTTGCCAATTTCATTTGCG
>JAABSR010000059.1:0-8520 GCA_011390245.1 Campylobacterales bacterium | reverse complement strand
ATGATCAATGTTTAAATGAAGTATCCCCGGAGTAGAATCCGAGGAGTAGAACTAGCAAGAGTAAGTAGAGATAAACTCAAATGGGTGAGGTCTTCCTTCCCATGGCCAGATTTCTGTTTCAAATTTGTAGTGCTGATAAGTTTGGATAAACTCCTCACTCATAACACCACCTTTTTTGAAAACTTCTTTTCCTTTTAGCATATTCTCTATAGCCTCTCTTAGTGTATGAGGCATCTGTCTTATGCCTTTTTCTCTGATCTCATCTAGGCTCAATTCAAACAAATCCATCTCCATAGGTTGTCCTGGATCTGTTTTGTTCTCAATCCCATCAAGTCCAGCCATAAGCTGCGCAGTAAATGCTAGATAAGGATTAGAAGAGCTATCTGGGAATCTAAACTCTACTCTTTTTGCTTTTGGAGAGTTTACATATGGAATCCTACAACTTGCAGATCTGTTTTGTGCAGAGTATGTCAAAATCGAAGGTGCTTCAAATCCAGGAATCAGTCTCTTATATGAGTTAGTTGATGCATTTGTAAAAGCAGCAATTGCTTGAGCATGTTTCAAAACACCACCAACATAGTGAAGAGCCATCTCACTTAGGTCTTGATACTTATCTCCAGCAAACATATTTTCACCATCTTTCCATATAGATTGGTGAGTATGCATACCGTTTCCATTATCGCCATATAGAGGTTTTGGCATAAATGTGGCTGTTTTTCCATTTAGGTGAGCTACCATTTTTATGACATATTTTAGCTTTTGAACATTATCAGCAGCCTCTATAAGAGTTCCATATTTTACACCTATTTCGCCTTGCCCTTGAGCAACTTCATGATGGAAAACATTTGTCTCTAACCCTACCATCTTTAGGGTTTTAACCATCTCACCTCTAAGATCAACCATAGAATCAACAGGAGCTACTGGAAAATATCCGCCTTTTGTGCCAGGTCTATGTCCTGTGTTGTATCCTTCATTTATCTCTGCATGAGTATTCCAAGCCCCCTCTTCTGTATCTACTTCATAGTACTGACAGTTGATATCATCTCTAACTCTTAGCTCATCAAATACAAAAAACTCATTTTCTGGTCCAAAAAATGCAATATCACCTACACCAGTATTTTCTAAATATTTTAGAGCCTTCTTAGCTATTGATCTTGGGCACTTCTCGTAAGCTTCGTTTTTATAGATATCAAAAACATCGCAAAATATAACAGCAGTTACATCAGCTGTAAATGGGTCCATAAAGTATGTCTCAGTCTCAGTGTCTGGATTTAGAATCATGTCTGACCTATTAATAGGTTGCCATGCAGGGATTGAGCTACCATCAAAAGGAAGCCCTTTGTTTATCATATCCTCATCAATAGCAGTTATATCATAAGTCACATGGTGCCAAACGCCCTTGATATCAGTAAATCTAAAATCTATAAACTCAGCCTCATTCTCTTTGCAAAACTCGAGAAATTTTTTTGCAGACATTAACTCTCCTTAATTTTTGGTTTTTTTAGTATCACAATTCTATCACATTTAGCTTTTGTGCTTGGCATGCATTTGATTAAAAAATAGACAAAATTAATGCTATATATATTAACTTGTTAGAATTTATTATAGTTTTTACAAAAAAACCCTATAATATTTCAATTTGTTCCCAAAAATGGAGTACCAAAAATGACACAAGAAGAGCTAGATGCTTTGATGGCAGAAGATGTCGATTTAAGTGAACTTGAAGATAGCAATGATGAAGAGTCAAAAGAGAAGAGCGACTCCTCACACAATGATAACATGGATGCTGAGAACTACAGAGTAACAGCTGATCACCAGTGGCCACCACCACCACCTACAGATGATCATAAAGTGGTCAATCAGCTAGATGATGTGACAAAAGATTCTGAGATCAAAGCTACCCAGATTTTTGATAGGCTAGAAGAGGTTAGCAATGAGATGATGAATGTAGAATCCAACTCAAATGAGATAAAAGCTATCCTAGAAACACAAAAAGAGCTCTTCATAAAACTACATGAGAAGTTTCCAAATATTGAAGCATTCAAAAGCTCTATAGGTAGTATTGAAGAGGCGAGCCTAAAGATGGATAATGTGATAAATTCATCCCTTAATGCTGGTGATTCTGTTATGGTGGCTATGGATATTATGCAGTATCAAGACATACATAGACAAAAAATTGAGAGAGTTATAAATGTAATGCGTGCACTATCAAAATATATGAACTCTCTTTTTGAGGCAAAAATAGAAGATTCTAAAAGGGTTAGCTCTGCTACGCATTTAGCAGGTGACACAACCACTGAAAATGTAGTCTCAGAGGATGATATTGAAGCACTTATTGCCTCACTTGGAAAGCAATAGTATCTACTTTATGGAGATTTATAGTTGCACAAAGTAGAACTTCTAGCTCCAGCTGGAAACCTAGAGAAGCTAAAGATAGCTTGCGAATTTGGAGCAGACGCACTATATGGTGGTGTTAGCTCATTTTCTCTGAGGTCTAGATCTTCAAAAGAGTTTGACTATGACACCTTCAAAGAGGGGATAGGCTATCTCCATGAGAGAGGAAAAAAGATATATGTCACTATAAATGGATTCCCATTTAACTCTCAAATCACATCTTTCAAAAAACATATCGCCAAAATAGCTGAGCTAAACCCAGATGCATTTATTGTTGCTACTCCTGGTGTGGTTAAAATGGCCAGAGAGATTGCACCTAGCGTGCCTCTGCATCTCTCCACTCAAGCAAATGTCATGAATATCTATGACGCAGAGGTTTTTGCAGAGATGGGAGTGAGTAGGATTATCGCTGCTAGAGAGATATCGCTAAAAGATCTTGAGGAGATAAAAAACCATCTTCCACAAATAGAGCTAGAGATGTTTGTGCATGGCTCTATGTGTTTTGCATATAGCGGTAGATGTCTTATCTCCTCTCTCCAAAATGGCAGAGTGCCAAATAGAGGAAGCTGTGCAAATGATTGCAGGTTTGATTATGAGTTTTATGTCAAAAATCAAGAGACCAATGATCTCATGAGACTAGAAGAGGTTGAGGGAGAGGGCACATATATCTTCAATGCAAAAGATTTAAATCTTAGTGCCTCTATAGATGAGATTTTAAAAAGTGGTGTGATAGACTCCATAAAAATTGAAGGAAGAACAAAAAGCTCATATTATGCTGCAGTGGTGACAAGAACATATAGAGAGGCTATTGATGATTTTTATAGCGGTGAGCTTAGAAAAGAGCACTACCAAGAAGAGTTAAATACTACAAAAAATAGAGGCTTTACAGAGGGCTATCTCATGCAGAGACCTCATAGCAAACTAGATACACAAAATAGAGTAGAGGCTCTAAGTATTGGAGAGTGGGAAGTTACTGGGGAGGTTTTAGAGGATGAGAGCTTTTTTATGTGCAAATACAAAACCTATCCAAAAGAGATAAGTGAAATAGTGTTGCCACCAAAGAGCAAAATAGAGGCATGTGAAAATGAGTATGGCAAAATTTTTAAAGATAGTAATCGTTGGCTTATAAGAATAGATAAGATCATCACAAAAGAGGGAAAAGAGCTGGATTCTGTACATAGTGGCAACCTAAATCCTATAAGACTACCCTCCAAGCTGCCAAAATTTACCTTTTTTAGAAGAAAAAGAGGCTAAGAACTTAAAACCAACAAAAGGAGAAACATGGATTTTGTATCAATACTAATGGGAAGCAAAAGTGATTATGGTGTTATGGAGGAGTGCGAGAAGACTCTAAAAAAGTTTGATGTGCCTTTTGAGCTGATCATTAGCTCGGCTCATAGGAGCCCACAAAGAACAAAAGAGTACATAGTAGATGCTGAAAATAGAGGCTCAAAAGTCTTTATATGTGCAGCAGGGATGGCAGCTCATCTAGCGGGTGCTGTAAGTGCTATGACTACAAAACCAGTGATAGGTGTGCCTATGGGTGGCGGTGCTCTAGGTGGAATAGATGCACTACTTTCAACTGTTCAGATGCCAAGCGGGATGCCTGTAGGTACTGTCGCTGTTGGGAAAGCTGGAGCGATAAATAGTGCATATCTGGCTATGCAAATACTAGCACTTACAAACTCAGAGCTTGCTGGAAAGCTAGCTGAAGATAGAGTTATGAAAGCTAAAAATGTAGAGATAGATTCTGCTGATATTGAGACTCTTATGAAATAGTAGAGATTTTTGGAATGATATTTTTTTATCTACTAAAAATATAAGAAATTGTGAGGAACTTACATGAATGATTGGCTAAAAATAGATGATTACTGCAAACTAACTGGCTTTAGTCATGACAAAGTTCTAAGCATGATCCAAGATGGGTATATTAAAAGTAAAAATGAAGATGACGAGATATTTATAGAAGCTACAAGCGGAACAAATGCTCTAGTCTCAAAAGATGATAGCTCTCCAATAAGCAGAGATGAAGATGATAGTATTGCTACAACTTCATCTTTTGTGGAGAAGACTATAGGGACGATTCTAAACCTACATGAGAAGGTTTTAGAATCAAAAGATGAGACACTAAGTGCACTAAAGAGTGAAAATCAGTTTCTAAAAGATGCACTCTTTTCAATGCAAGAGGTCTATGATGAGGATAAAAAAACGATCTCCACCCTTACAGAGCAGCTAAGAATTACACAAGAAGAGCTAGAATTTATGAAGAGGAAATATAAGTTAATGTGGGGAAAGGTAAGCAATGCGAATGAGGAAAAAAACAAGAAGCTATAGAGTCATAGTTGCATTTACAGTCTGAGTGTAAAGTCTGCCTCCTAAATCAGACACTAAACACTTTAAAGATTTTGGAGCTTGATGAGCAAAAAAGAGAGCTTGTCATAGATGAGATCTCAAAAATCCTACCAACTCTAAAAAACATCACACCCCCAGAAGCTGCTCAGATTATCTATCCAAAAATATCTTCAATAGTTGGAGTTAGAGATCTCTACAAAGAGAAAAAAAGAGAGAGCATACTTAAAGCAAAAGAGATTTTAGAGGTTTTGAAAAAAAGAGAGCTTGATTTTGAAGATAGACTCCTTTTTGGTCTAAAGCTGGCTGTGCTTGGAAACACTATGGACTATGGAGCACAGAGCTCTTTTTGTATTGAAAGTGATGCTAGAGCTATATTTGATATTGACTTTTTAGTTGATGAGAGTGCACTTTTAAAAGAGAGGCTAAAAAATGCTAAAAACATTGTCTATCTAGCTGATAATGCTGGTGAAAATGTATTTGATGAGGAGCTTTTAAGGATTATAAGTAGCGAATTTGACAAAAGGGTTTACTACTTTGTAAGAGCTAAACCTATAATAAATGATATCTCTTTTGAGGATTTAGAGGGAGAGATATTTGATATTGCTGATGTTGTTGATAGCGGATGTGAAACTCCTGGCTTTTTGGCAAAAAATGCAACCAAAGAGGCAAAAGAGATATATCAAAAAGCTGATCTAATAATCTCTAAAGGGATGGGAAATTTTGAGACACTTTGTGATGAGGGAGATGATAGAATCTTCTTTATATTCAAAGTAAAATGTGATGTAGTCTCAAAATATATAGGAATCAAGCAAGGTTCAATCCTCTGCATGAGATCATTTACACAAAAGTAGGCGTGAATGGAATATAGCAAAATTACCCTAATATATAGCGCCAAAGATGAAGAGCTACTCACTGACATAGATCAAAAAATAGATCAAAAATTTAAAATCAAAATCAAAAAAATAGAACTAAATGAGATAAAAGAGAATCTAGCTCTAGACAAAGGTGAGATAAATCTTCTATTTTTGAGTGATGAAGATTTAAAAGAGCTATTTTGCAAAGATCTCAAAGGTATCAATATAGCTATTTTGCCGCATAAAGAGAATCCAGATGCTCAAAAAAGCTATGGAATCTCAAGCACTATGGATGATGCTCTTGAAGATGCTTTTGAACAAAAGCAAAAAATGGAAGTTGACCTACTTCTATGTAATGGCTGGGCAGTATTTGAGAAGGTAAAAATAGGTGATATGCATGATTTGCATAGGTATAGATCTCAAGATATCTCTCTTTTTAAAAAGTGGATAACTTTTTTAAACAATCTAAAAAATATCTCCTATAAAAGCGTAACTTTTAAATTTGAAGATGAAAAAAAGATAGATACTGCTGTTTCTGGGATACTGGTTGTAGAGCATACAACAAGTCAAAATAGTCAAAACATAGATGAGAATCTCTCATTTCATGACAAAAAGCTAAATGCTTTTATACTTGCCCCAACAAGTTTGATATCGTATTGGTACTATCTGATTTTGATAATCTTTTATAGAAAATTCTCAACACTATCTCTGCCCAAAAGCTTTGGCTTTATTAGAACTTCATCTCTAACTATAGGCTCTCATACTCCATTTGATTTTACTAATGATAGGGCTGCACTTAGTGCAAAAGAGATATTTTTGGAGATAAAAAGTGATGCATTAACACTTCATCTTGGTAGAAAAATAGAGAATAAAAATGGAACCAAAAAAGAGGATGAAGAGGATGTAGTAAGGGTAAATTCACTCCCAAAAGGTGAAATAAGAAAACTCCTAATAGATGGAAAAGTGCCCCTGTTTAAAAAAGCTGAAGTGGATGAGTTCAAAGAGCTCTTTTCAAGTCTTAGAGCAAGTTCAAAATTTACATCTATATATTTTGTTTTGATGATTCTTAGCACACTTCTAGCAACTGTTGGTCTCTTTCAAAACTCAACCCCAGTGATCATAGGTGCAATGGTTTTAGCACCGCTTATGAGCCCAATCATCTCACTTGCGATGGGAGCTATTAGGGCAGAAAAAGAGCTCATATCAAAATCTATTATCACTTTAGCTCTTGGGATAATTACCGCCCTTGTGTTCTCATCTCTTTTTACTATTTTTGTTCCACTTGAAATTGCCACAGATGAGATGAAAAGCAGGCTAAATCCAAATACTCTTGATCTTATGGTTGCTATATTTTCAGGTATTGCTGGTGCGTATGCTCACTCAAAAAGCGAAGTAGCAAAATCCCTAGCCGGAGTTGCAATAGCTGTAGCTTTAGTTCCCCCACTCTCTGTTACTGGTGTTGGTATTGGCTGGGGTGATTTTGATATTATTTATGGGTCGTTTTTACTATTTATCACAAACCTTGTAGGGATTACTCTTTTTGCCTCTTTTACCTTCATTGTGCTTGGATTTTCACCTATCAAGAGGGCAAAAAAGGGGCTTATTTATACATCAATTTTACTTCTAATAATAGCTATACCACTTGGAATCTCATTTGGGCAAATGATAACCCAAAGTAGTGATTTTTCAAAAATTAGAGATATCAAAGAGCTTGATTTAGGGGAGAGGAGTGTTGAGATAAGGCTATTAGATGTTGTAGCAATTGATAGAAATAGCGTAAAAGTTGAGATAGAGGTCACAAGTAGAGGCGATATTGATTTAGGTGATTTTGAAAAGATAAAAGAGGTATTTGAAAATAGACTAGAAAAAGATATTAGCCTTGAGATCAATTCAAAGATTTTGATTTAGATGTTACTTTATATTTTAAAAAGACTGCTACTAATAATCCCAACACTACTAGGTATTATCACTATAAACTTTTTTATAGTTCAGGCATCTCCTGGTGGTCCTGTAGAGCAGATGATTGCAAAAATAGAGCACACAAATATAAACAACCTAGCTAGAGCTGGAGGAGGTGAAAGTAGCGATGTTGCAAGAGTTGAAAAAAATAGCTACAGAGGTGCACAAGGTTTAGATAGCACTATGGTAGAAGAGATAAAAGAGCTTTATGGTTTTGATAAGCCCATGCTTCAGAGATATCTTTTGATGATAAAGAGCTACCTAGTTTTTGACTTTGGTGAGAGTTTTTATAAAGATAGAGAGGTGCTTGATCTCTTGAAAGAAAAACTACCAGTATCTATCTCTCTTGGCATATGGTCAACACTACTTATATATCTCATCTCTATTCCACTTGGCATCAAAAAGGCGATAACTCACGGTAGTAGATTTGATATATACACAAGCACTATTGTGATTATAGGGAGTGCGATTCCAGTCTTTTTGTTTGCGATTATATTGATAATACTTTTTGCTGGAGGTAGTTATTTTGATCTCTTTCCCCTAAGAGGTATCACTTCTAATAACTTTGAGGAGTTAAGCCTTTTTGGAAAGATAAAAGATTACTTTTGGCACCTCTTTTTGCCAGTGATATCTATCACCATAGGAGGATTTGCCACACTTACGATGCTTACAAAAAACTCATTTCTAGAGGAGATAGGCAAGCAGTATGTCATCACAGCCAAAGCAAAAGGAGCTAGTGAGAATAGAATCTTATATGGGCATGTTTTTAGGAATGCTATGCTTATTATCATCTCTGGATTCCCAGCGATGTTTATTGGGATGTTTTTTACAGGATCGCTACTCATTGAGATGATATTTTCACTAGATGGATTAGGGCTACTAGGGTTTGAAGCAACTATTGCTAGAGACTATCCAGTGATGTTTGGTACACTTTATATTTTTACACTCATTGGTCTTTTGG
>JAABSR010000058.1 GCA_011390245.1 Campylobacterales bacterium | reverse complement strand
CTATATCGATATTTCTACTATCACCAACCAAGCATTTTTGCAAAGTATCTGTTTTTAGTTTGCCAAACTCTTCAACTCTTTTGATAGCATCTTTTGAGTACCTATCCCACCAACTAGCGATAGAAAAAAGCGGCTTGCATATTTTGCCATGTTTTTTGCAGTAGTAGGTTGTAGTAACTGGCTCTAGAAGTGTTGCCAAATCTGAATGAGTTGTCGCTCTACAAGATCTTATGGTTCTACTTAAAATCAAACTTAGAAGTTTTTTAGATTGCAAGTTTTCTATCTTTTTTATGTGCTCAAATACAAACTCAATCTCATCTCTTACTGCTTTTATAAACCACTGGTGAAGAAAATTCTTTTTATCTGTCTGGAGATCTATGTTGTACTCTTTTGTGAGTCTCTCATATATTGGCAAAAACTCCAGCTCTTTTTCTTTTCCGTATGCTTTTTCATCTATCTGTTTTAGTACAACTTTTCTTCTAAAATCTGGTGCTGGGAAATTTCTCTCATTGAACTTTTTTAGCTCATTTAGTAGCTTCTCTTCAAACTCAATATAGTTTTTATTTCGCAGGTACTCTTTGAGAGATTTTGTGATATCTGTTATTTGAGCTTTTAGATTCTTGTGATCATAACTATCTATTTTAGTGTTGGTTATGTGAGCATTAAAAGCTGACACATCTACCCCTATGGCGTTCATTCCTAGCTCATTTGCTTGAATCAAAGTTGTCCCACTTCCACAAAATGGGTCAAGCACAATATCACCTTTTTTGAAAAATGTCTGGGTTTTGAAACTATCTGTATGAGAATCTAAAAAATACTCAACAAGCTGAGGAATAAACTTGCCCTTGTATGGGTGCAATCTATGGACATGTTTAGTAGTTTCCACTTCTCTATATTCAGAAAATGAGAGATTCCAGTTTATATCTTCACCTAGTTTTTGTTTATGAATATGTTCTCTTGAGGTGTAGTTGTTTTTGTAGTAGTGTAGCAGATCATTGATATCAACCATCAAGCTACCCTCTTTTTCTATCCTAGAAACCCTTCCATATTGAACTAAGTAAGAGATATTTGAAACAGAAACCTCTTTTTTTAGAAATTCACTTGCAAATTTGCTAGCCTCTTGCAAAGAGACTATAGATGTAAAATCTTCACTTCTTGCCTCATCTCTACACATAATAATTTGGCGACTCTTTTGTAATCATCACATCATGTACATGCGACTCTTTTAGTCCAGCTGCAGTAATCTCTACAAATTCTGCTCTATCCCAAAGTGTTGCAATATCTTTTGAGCCTACATATCCCATAGAGGATCTTAGCCCTCCTAGGAGTTGATGTATTACATCTGCTATCTTTCCACGATAGGGCACTCTTCCCTCGATTCCCTCTGGTACTAGTTTATCAGCTGCAGTGCCCTCTTGAAAATACCTATCCGTGCTCCCTTTGGTCATAGCACCAATTGAGCCCATGCCTCTATATGTTTTGTATTGTCTTCCTTGAAATATCTCCATATCGCCAGGAGACTCCTCTGTACCTGCTAGAAGTGAGCCTATCATCACACAGCTTGCACCAACTGCCAAAGCTTTTGCTAAATCGCCTGAATATTTTATACCACCATCTGCTATTATAGGAACACCATGAGCTCTTGCTACTTTGGCACACTCATCTATAGCACTTATTTGAGGTACGCCTATACCTGCTACGATTCTTGTGGTGCAAATCGAGCCTGGTCCTATGCCAACTTTTATGCCATCTGCTCCAGCCTCTATTAGATCAAGTGCTGCCTCTTCTGTTGCTATATTTCCAGCTATGACATCTATTAGCATCTCTTTTTTTATTCTCTTTACAGTATCTATGATACCTTTGCTATGCCCATGTGCACTATCAAGCACCAAAAGATCAGCTCCTGCCTCTGCTAAGGCCATAGCTCTATCTATCTGATTTACACCTATTGCAGCGCCAACTCGCAATCTTCCAAATTCATCTTTGTTTGCACTTGGATGCTCTATCTTTTTCATGATATCTTTTATGGTGATAAGACCTTTTAAGAATCCATCTTCATCGACTATAGGAAGCTTCTCTATTTTGTGTTTGTGAAGTATCGCTTTTGCCTCTTCAAGTGTAGTTCCAGCTTTTGCAGTAATAAGTGGGGCTTTTGTCATAACTTCACCCACTTTTTTTCTAAGATCTGTCTCAAATCTCACATCTCTATTTGTCAAAATACCAATAAGAATCCCATGTTCATCAACCACAGGAACGCCTGAAATTTTGTAGTTATCAGTTATCTTCATAGCCTCTCGCAAGGTTGCACTAGGTGCTACAAATATTGGATCTATGATGATTCCGCTTTCACTCTTTTTGACCTTTTTGACCTGAGCTACTTGTGCATTTATATCCATGTTTTTATGAATAATACCAATACCTCCAAGTCTAGCTATTGCAATAGCTGCTCTATACTCTGTGACAGTATCCATAGCAGCAGAAACTATAGGAATATTTAAACTTATATTTCTTGTTAGTTTTGTTGAGATATCCACATCTTTTGGTAGGATATCTGAATGTTTTGGCAATAACAGCACATCTTCAAAAGTGAGTGCCTTTCTTCTTATTCTCATCTATTAATCTCCCTATTTATATCCTATCTCTCTCTCTAAACTCAAAGCTCCATCAAGAAGTGTTTGCTCATCAAAATCTCTCCCAATAAGTTGCATACCTATTGGGAGACCACTTCCATCTCTTCCAGTAGGTATGCTAATAGCAGGCAATCCTGCTAGGTTTGTAGCAATAGTATATATATCGCTTAGATACATCTCAAGTGGTGATTTTTTGCTATCAAATTCAAATGCGGTAGTAGGTGTCACAGGACTTAGTATCAAGTCCGCCTCTTTAAATATCTTATCGTACTCATTTTTTATAAGATGTCTAACCTTTTGAGCTTTGATGTAGTAAGCGTCATAGTATCCACTACTTAAGACAAAAGTACCAAGAAGAATCCTCCTTTTTACCTCATCTCCAAACCCCTCACTCCTAGTATTTTCATACATCTCTTTTAGATTTGAAGAGTTCGCACGATTCCCATATCTGACACCATCAAATCTAGCTAGGTTTGAGCTAGCTTCAGCAGTTGCTACTATATAGTATGTTGCTACAGCAAATTCACTTCCCATCATCTCTTTTGTGATTAGCTCGTGACCTGCTGATTTTAGAGCCTTTTTTGTATCTTCATAGTTTTTTTGAATATCTGGCGTAGCATCTTTTATAAACCCATCAAGTGTAGCGATTTTTAGTTTTCTATTTGGGTTTAGATTTGGAGCAGTGGGTTTTGATTCTATGTTTGCTGAGGTGCTATCTTTGCTATCATGTCCTGCAATTATGTCATAAAGTAGTGAAGCATCTTCTACATTTTGAGTAAGCGGCCCTATCTGATCTAGTGAGCTAGAAAAGGCAACAAGACCATATCTACTAACTCTCCCATAAGTTGGCTTAAAGCCTACACATCCACAAAATGCCGCAGGTTGGCGAATAGAGCCACCAGTATCACTTCCAAGTGCAGCAACTGCCAAACCTCCACCAACTGCAGCCGCACTTCCTCCGCTACTACCGCCTGGGACTTTTGTATGATCATGTGGATTTAGTGTTCTTCCATAGTAGCTAGTCTCAGTAGAGCTTCCCATAGCAAACTCATCCATATTTGCCCTGCCAAAAGGAGATAGATTCTTATCCAACATCTTCTCAATCACACTTGCATTATATGGTGATTTGTAGCCTTGTAGTATCTTAGATGAGCAGGTGACACTCCAGCCTTTTACATTTATGTTATCTTTTATGAGGATTGGAACGCCATCATTTATAGATTCTACCTCTCCTATGTAGGCGTTTATATTTGTATTTTTGATTTTATCTTTTATCTCTTCTTTGAGATTAGCTATCTCATTTTTATCAAAAGAGAGTGCCTCTTTTAAAGTAACCATACTACTCCTTGGGATTTAAACATATATATATTTTATTCTTTTTATGCATATTTTTTGATTAGTTATTGTAGCAGCGTGTTTATGAAAGGTAGGTGTTTTGAGAAAAAAAAGAGTATCTTCAATCAACAGAAGGAAATACTATGGTTAGTTTAGCCCCATTTTTGGTATTTTCTGCTCTTATGGTTCCATTTAGACCATTTCTAATTGTGTAGCTTACCACATACAAACCAAGTCCTCTATCTCTAGATTTGAAATTTGTGGTGGTGTATGGTGTAAATAGAGCATCTGGCATAAGCTCTTCATCGATTCCACCACAATTATCTTCAAAAGTCATTATCACATTTTCTCCAACTCTTCTAGCACGGATTGATATCTCTACATCATCTAACTCTCTTTTTTTCTTGATCTCTACAACATTCATAAAGAGATTTGAAAATATCTCTATCCCTTGTGAGCGATCTATGGGCATTAGGAAATCCTCTACAAAATCTATATGGGTATTTATGCTATTTTCATGGAGTATCGCATCCATCATGTGCATACACTTCTCTAGTGAGTTCTTTAGTGTTGGATTCTCGCTACTTTTGCTACTGTTTTCATATTCGTCACTAAAAATATTTATATTTCTTGAAAGCTCATTGAGATCATTATGCATATCTTTTGATATCTCATCAAAAGCCTTTTTGGATTCACTGTCTTTTATAACATCACCCATATAATCAAGACAAACACTCAAAGAGTTTAGAGGTTGTCTCCAGTGATGTGCTATATTTCTTAGTAGATCTCTTATCTGTTTTCTTCGTGCATCTTCATATAGGATTCTTTGATTTTCCATTTCACTCTCTAGAGTGATATCTTTATTGATACCTATTAGCCTCTTATCTTTGTTTTCTCCAATAGAGACCATCGTCAAATGGATAGTTTTCTTTTCACCATTTCCATCTTTGATGTTAAATCTCTCTTCAAATGGCTCATCCCCATTTAAAGCTTTCTCAACTACATCTAATATCCTCTTTAGATCTTGTGGCTCTACAAACTTTTTCCATTTTGCAAAAGTTGGATTCTCATCTCTTTTTAGAGCATATATCTCATACATCTTATCATCCCAGGTAAGTGAGCTGTTGTTATCTTTTAGCTCCCAAAAGCCTAGATTGCCACTTTTTAGTGCAAGCTTTATGAGTTTTAGCTGATATTTTAGCTCCTCTTCATACACCTTCTCTTTTGTAATATCATAAAAAATAGAGACTATCCCATTTGCAAATGGAGCTGCTAAAAAATGTATCCATCTTCTTTTTTGTTTAACTGATATCTCTAGTTTTTTATCGATTTTTTTACCTTCAAGCAGTTCACTCCAAAAACCGCTCTCCTCTTTGAAGAAATACTCTACCGCCTCTTTTTGAGCTTTGGATACTTTTGTATTTGAAGCTATTATCTCAGATGCACTTTTGTTGAACATAGCACAATTCAGGCCATCTTCTGTGTGCTCAAACACAACAACACCACTTATTGAGACATTCATGATACCTTGAAGCAGCCTATCTCTTGTCTCTAGCTCTTTGTTGGCAATGCTCAAGGATTCAAGTGATTCTTGGGCTATTTTTCTCTGTCTCTCTCGCTCCTCAGATATTGCATTTAATTCTGAGTATGTGATTTGAAGCTCCTCATTTGTACTTTGAAGCTCCTCATTGCTAGTTTCAAGCTCCTCATTTGTACTTTGAAGCTCCTCATTTGAAGATTGAAGCTCCTCATTTGTACTTTGAAGCTCCTCATTGCTAGTTTCAAGCTCCTCTATGACAGATTGAAGATATAGCTTTGTTTTTGCTAGCTCATCTTCTAGTAGAGTTATGTTCTCTTTGCCATCTGCTTCTAGATTATTACAATCTACACCCTCTTTTATATGATCATCTTCAAAGCAGACAATATAGAGACTATATTCACCTCTTGAGTTTTCCATAAATGGTATCACACTTAGTCTAACACTCTTTTTTATTTCATTGTTTAGCTCTACGCGAACACCACTCCCTTTTATGTATGATCTTTGCTTTTTTGCTCTATGGATAAGAGATCTTAACTCCAAAGATAGATCGTGGTGGATTATCTTGTATATATTAAACGAGGCAGTGCCAATTGGCACTTGGAGGTAAGGTATCTCCTCCCTTACATAGATAATCTCCGCATTTTCATTTATAACTATAGATTTTGGCATAAACTCCATACCTATAGCTTCTACCATCTGCTCTTGAAGGCTCTTTTTGTTTGTGCTTTGGACATGCTCAAGCTTATGACTATCTTTTTGTTTGAATTGATATAGCTCTTTTATTTTGTTATCCATCTGCACTTTTTTGTATATTTTGTGCTTATCTATTTGAAGAAAGAGGTTTTCTCTCTGACCTAAGCTCTCAGATTTTCCCAAAAATAGGATGCCCTCATCATTTAGAGCATAGTGAAAGTAAGAGAATATGCTAAATTGTAGCTCATGAGTAAAATAGATAAGCAGATTTCTGCAAACAACAGCGTCTAATTTGTTGAAAGGGGGATCATTTGTGATGTCATGCTTTGAAAATATCACCATATTTCTAATATTTTTGTGTAGTCTTATCCTATCTTGAGTTATGTCAAAATACCTATTTAGATAATCTTTTTCTATATTTTGTATAAGATTTATAGGATACTCTCCCCTCCTTCCAGTGGAGATTGCATCATCATCAATATCTGTAGCAAAAATCTGAACATTTCTATTTTGTTTTCTTTTTCTTAGTATCTCTGAGACAATAATAGCTATAGAGTAGGCTTCCTCTCCAGTGGATGAACCAATAGTCCAGATTCTGATGGACTCATTTTCATCTTTTGATGTGATCTTTTTATCTAGCTCTTTATAAAAGCTCTCAAATGCCTCTTTGTCCCTAAAAAATGAGGTTACTCCTATGAGTATATCTTTGTATAGCTCTCTTGAAGCATCATCATTTTTTTCTATATGCTCTCTAAGTTCTTTTGTAGATTTTATCTTTAGCATAGCCATCATTCTCTCAATTCTACGCTCAATAGTATCGCTTTTATATAGTGAGAAATCAACGCCCTCTTTTTTATTTAAAATATCTATTATCTTCTCATACTCACTTCTCTCTTTTGCTGGGTTAAAATCCCCAATACTTCCATCTTCATAATACTTTTTGATCTCTAGTATCTCTTCGCCCATCTCATAGACGCTCAAAACTTTATCTATAGCCTTTGCAGATATTGCAGATTGAGGCATACCATTGTATGTTGATTCTTTTGGGTCTTGTGCAAGTGTGATCCCTCCAGCTGTTTTGATAGCAATGCAGCCTTTAGTTCCATCACTTCCAGTGCCTGAGAGAAGTATCCCTACTATATTTGCATCCTCAATTTCAGAGAGTGAGAAAAATAGCTCATCTATGCTAGGTTTTGCTACATAGTTTTCACCTGTTGGAGTTGTGAGCAAAAGAGTGCTGTTTTTAACTTTTACATTTTTATTTGGAGGTGTTATATATACAGAGTCTCCCTCTATGAGCATGCCATTTTCTATCTCGATAGTTTTTAGTTTGGAGCTTTTTGAGAGGAGATTTCTGAGCATACTTTTATGTGTTGGACTCATGTGTTGGGCTATGATGTATGAGATATTCTCCCCAATAGGAGCAATCTCCAAAAAGTGCTGAAGTGCCTCTAAACCTCCTGCACTAGCACCAATCCCGACTATAAATTTAGATTCTTTTTCGCTCAAAAACCAACTCCTATTTTTGGCTAAAAACTTTTGTTATCCGCTATAGGCAAAGATACTACAAATTTTGCACCATGCTCTCTATTAAAGGCTACAATGGTTCCGCCAAAATGTTCTGTTACTATTTTGTAAACTATGTTTAATCCTATCCCAGTTCCCTTTTCACCTTTTGAAGTTGTGTATGCATCAAAAATCTTATCTGGCAATAGGCTCTCTTTTATGCCACCAGCATTGTCTTCTACTGATATTATGCCAATATCTTCCTCTTTATAGACTTCAATCTTTATAGCTCTTCCATCTTTTAAATTCTCTTCTAGTGCATCTCCGCTGTTTTTTACCATATTTAAGATTATCTGCTTAAATTCATTTTTGAATCCATAAAAAGAGAAGTCATCTTTGATATCAACACTTAGCTCGATTTTCAGCTTAGATAGAAGAGGTGAAAGCAGGCACTCCATCTCATCAATACACTCCTTTGGAAAGAAGTAGTCTTTTTTTCTTGAAGGTGAGAGAAAGTTCTTAAAATCATCAATTGTATGATTCATGTAAATTATCTGTTTTTCCACTTTTTGAACAAGCTCCAAAGTAGTTATTTTATCTATATCTCCATCTAAGACTTCAGGTATTATTTGTATTAAAAGAGTCAATGCATTTAGCGGCTGCTTCCATTGATGAGTGATAATGCTTATCATCTCACCCATGTCAGCAAGCTTTGATCTTTGGATAAGTAGTGCTTCTTGAGTATTTTTGTCAGCCTCAAGCCTCTCTATTTCTGCAATCTCTCTATCTAGTCTCTCTTTTAATTCGAAGTTGAAAATTTCTAGCCTCTTTTGTAGTATCTTCTTTTCAGATATGTCCGTAAGATATCCATGCCAAAGCACACTTCTATCTTCTGTTTTTTTTGGAATCGCATGACCCTCTACCCAAATCTCACCTATCTCTGGATGCACAATCCTAAACTCTTCTCTCCATGGCTTTAGAGTGTTCTTAGAGTCTTCTATAGATTTAAATACTATATCTATATCATCTTTGTGAACATTTGTAAAAGCTACTACAGCATTAGCTTTCATGTTTTCAAAATCAACCCCAAGCATCTTTGAAAGTGACTCTGTAGCATACAAAAAGCTCATATTATTATCTTTATCCATGTGAAACTGATAGATGGCTCCTGGCATGTTTTTGCTTATCTCATCTAGCATTTCTATGCTTTCTAAATACTGCTCATACTGTCTATTTGCTTCATCCACTACTTTTTTGTGCTTCAAAACAAATCTCAAAGATATTATTGAGAGCGTCAAGTAAAGAAATAGAAAAAACCAAAATCTCTCTTTCCAGCTCTCAAAATGAGCATCCAAATCAACAGTAGCTACAGATGCTATGTTGTATCCTTTTAGTGGCATCGCAGTAGCAAGCCTCTCTCCGCTATAGTGCTCTATAAGCTTAAAAGTTCTCTTCTCCTCTGAAAATACCTCTATGTCTGCTGCTGTAATCTCAGGAATTTTTACACCTGTTTTTACCACTAGACTGTTTGGATATCTAAAGAGAAAAACTCCTTCGCTTTGTATTAGAGCCACGCTTGAGTTCTTTTTGTTTAAAAATCTGCTAAAGATATTTTGCATTACCTCTATATCGATGATAGCAACCCCAACTCCTAAAAACTCGCCATCTTGGAAAATTCCTCTACTTATTGCAAAAAACCATCTATCTTCATGCACTCTTGATAGGTTAGGTTCACCTACAAATGCTCTAGATTCTTTTTGGTTTTTATGAAATGTGTAGTAACTTCTATCAGATACATTAGGAGGGACATCTTCTCTTGTCCATAGGGCTATCTCTCCTTTGTCATTTAGTATGAGAGCATCAAGCATGTAGGGATTGCTATCCATTCGATGTTTGAGTATAGACTTTACCTCGCTATACTCTTTTTTGTCTATCAGATAACTCTTGGCACTATTTTGCAAAAACATATCAAGATCACTAAGCACGCTTCCTGTAGCTACAGAGTATGTATTTGATAGATCCTCGGTGATATCTATAGCTTCTTCTGAGAGCTCTTTATGGCTGGTATATGCATAGAGTATGAAAATCACGCCTATGATTATGACTATAAATGTCCATAGGGATAGGGGGGATCTTTTAAGTTTAGCTTTTTCTATCAATGGATTCCAATTTTTTTGATGATTTACTGTTGATATAGATTGTAAACTGTCACTACTTATATACGACTTAAATTCTACTCTAGCTTTCCAAATATTTTAAAAATGTTCCAATAAGTATCAATAGCCTCTTCTAATTCTTTTTCATTTAGCTCCGTAGGCTCTTTTACGCCAAATCTTTTTATAAATGCTTCACTCATGACACTCTTCTCTTTGGTTGGGTTTTGTAGATACTCACGAAGTGATTTTTTTACATTTTTTTCACTGCTGTACTTCAAGAGGTAGCTATAAAACATCTTGTCCAAATCCACAGGTAGAATCTCATGGCATGGTACGCATCTGTTTTGGTATATAGAATCTGAACTAAGATA
>JAABSR010000057.1 GCA_011390245.1 Campylobacterales bacterium | reverse complement strand
ATAATACCGCTCCCTTTTGCCATCTTTTGATTAGAGCTACCACTAGCCAAGACATAACATTGGTTTGCTATTGCTAGTGATTTTGTTAGAGACAAAAAGTGATCTTTTCTCTCTTTTCCCCAAGCTGCAGGGACAAAAATGAGATCCGCACCCTTTATCCTACACCAAAGATGGGTAAAACGCAACTCAAAACAGATAATCGTAGCACATTTTATTCCATCTATATCAAAAAACTTCACCTCATCTTCACTACCTTCTATGAAGTGATTGTGCTCATCACCTAGGGGAAAAAGCTTATTTTTGATCTGCTTATGTAAAATCTCCCCATCTTTATAAACATAAAATTTATTAACAAAAGAGTCTTGATACTCTTCAATCATGGTCAAAGCTATAGTCTTCTCTTTTGATAGATGCCTTAAGGTGTCGTGCGATTCTTTGCCAAACTCACTAGCCTCAACCATCCTATCATAACAAAAGCCACTAAGATAGACTTCTGGAGCCAAGACAATAGAGCCTTTATCGCATTTTGAGATAGAGGTTATTAGCTTTTTGAGATTGAAATTAAAATCACTACTTGTCTCGATTTGTAGTGCGTATAGTTTTTTAGAAATCATCAAAACTTAAGCTCCCTTTTGAATAGTTTGTCACATTGCCCTCAAAAAAGTTTGTTTTTTGGTCGTTAAAAGATGCAAATTTATCTACCCATTTTATAGGGTGTTTCGCTTGATATATTGGCTTGAATCCAACCTTTTTTAGTCTATCATCAGCTAAATACTTTATATACTCATCAATAATCTCTGAAGTCAAGCCTAATATCTGACCTTGAGTTATATATTCTCCCCAAGCGATTTCTACTTTTACCGCCTCTTTAAACATCTCTATAACCTCATCTTCCAAATCTTTTGTAAAAAGGTCTGGTCGCTCTTTTCTCATGGAGTTTATCATCTGCTGGAACACAAGAAGATGTGTTACCTCATCTCTTTGGATAAATCTTATCATCTGAGCACTACCTAACATCTTGCCACTTCTAGCTAGTGTATAAAAAAATGAGAATCCACTATAAAAATAGATGCCCTCTAGTATCTGATTTGCAAACATCGCCAAAATCATGCTTCTCTCAGTAGGATTATTGGCTAGTGATGTATATACTTTGGCAATAAAATCATTTTTGCCCTTAAGCTTTGAATCAACCCTCCACATATCATATATCTCATCAGTATTTGCACTGATGGATTCAACCATAACTGCATAACTTTGAGAGTGCAAAGCCTCTTCAAAAGCCTGCCTAACAAGTATAAGATTTATCTCTGGGCTTGTGATATATGGGTTTACATTATCTATGAGGTTGTTTGTCTGAAGAGAATCCATAAAAATAAGCTGAGAAAGTGCTCTATCATATCCAATCTTCTCTTGAGGTGTTAAGCCGCCATTATAGTCTCTCTTATCAGGTGTCATATTTACCTCTTCTGGAAACCATGTGTTTGCCAACATGACCTTCCAAAGATTGTAAGCCCACTGATATTTGATCCTATTTAGTTCAAACATAGATGTAGGATTGCCGCCAAAAATCTTCCTATCATTTACATTTTCAGTAGATTCTGGGTTGTATATCCTTTTTCTGTGGACCATAGTGGCTATCCTCGTTATGAAAGTATCTATTTGTAATTTAAAAAAGAGGATTATTGTACTAGTAATGAGCTAATATTTTGATAAAAATGCTAGCCTCATGACCTCCAATAAGGAGGCCATATATACTTCTATGCGAGATCAAAGCAATCTCGACTTGTGGGAATGTAAGAAGGTTAAAATGAGGCTAAAAGGTGTCTAAATCGTTAGACAAATATTCAAAAGCATAAATTGTTCCATTTTGTATAAATATGCTAAAATAGTGCCAAAAATTAACACATGGATTCTACTTTGGATATAGAGATTTTTACAAAAACAAGAAGGCTAGATTATATATCGCAAAAAGCTTTGATGCCAAAAGAGTGGCTTGATTCTATAGTGCCTGAAAATATTAAATTTTTCCCATCCCCCTATCTAGAGTATCCATTTATGGTTTTTGATGATCTCTTGCCAAAACTTACTTGCAAAAATCTCAGCAAAGAGGTAGAGATGGAGGGCAAAAAAAGACACATAGGAATCCTATCAAAAGATAGAGGAATCATAGAAGAGAGAGTTGAATTTAACACAAGAAAAACATACTCTCACATACCTTCACCCACACTAGAAGAGCTATATAGCAAGATGTTTAATGACCTAAAACCAAAAATAGAGGAGTTTTACAAACTAGCGATACTACAAAGTAGTGCTTTGCAGGTTTTGGGATATCAGAGAGGATACTTCTACAAAAGACACTCAGATAACTGCTCTGAAATACTTGACAAAGATGGAGATATTGTTGGATTTACACTAAGTGCTCCACATAGAAAACTAACTACTGTCTTTTTTATCTCAGAGAGTTGTAAACATCCAAAAGAGTTTGGCGAATTTAGTGGTGGTGAGTTAGTATTTGATTTTATTTTTAGTGACAAGAAAGAACCCCTCTCTTTGGAACCAAAGAGAGGGATGATGGTAGTCTTTCCATCAAATCCATACTTCTCACACACCGTAAAAAAGGTGCTAGATGGATATAGGATATCACTAGTGCAGTGGCATGATTGTGTTATCCTCTGATGTGTTATGCTCTAAGAAGCTTTCTATTTAGCTTAAACATGGTGGTTATAGTTTTGTACTGAATATAAACAAATGGCAGTAAAAGAATAAAATATCCTATTGAAAACTGCTCAATAATACCAGTTTTGACAAGTCCTATGGAGATAAAAAACATACCAAAAACAAAAAATGCAACACCAGGACATATGAGAGCATAACTTGAAGATGCTCTCTCTTCGCCATCTATATAGTCTTGAAAATATCCTATTTTTTTCATCACCAAATATCCTATCACACCAAACATAATCTGAAGTGATATGATTGCTGAAGTGAGCAAAAACATCCAAGAACTTGAAGGCTCAGTATGCTCAAACCCATGCATAAAACCAAAAGTCATCCTAATAAAAGCAATACCCAAAAGAGTGAGTATTGGAATCATTATCCAAAGACTAACTGATGCCTCTTTTGCCACTCCTAGTTTTAGCATCGATTTTACACCTAAGACAATTTTTACCATCGCTAAAGATATAGAGATCATTGCAAAAAATATAGCAAAAAATAGACCTATTGCAGCTACCAATTTGTCATGTGACATCGCTCCAGGAGCTGCAAAACCAACAGAAATCATCGAAAAAGCAAATATGGCTATCATTTGAGAGAGGTTGTTGTTTTTGACAAAATCAAATGAACCATCCACTATGATTCTTGTAAAGTATTCTGAAAATATCTTTAGAGCATAAAAACCAACAACTACAAAACCAAGAAGTGCAAATGGGAATAGATACTCCACAATACTCCAAAGTCCAGGTATGAAAACTGCACCTAGCACAAATAGTACATTGATAGTCATAGCAAAAGTTAGAGGAATCGCCATAAGGGATATCTCTGCATTTGATTTTTTTAGCTGTTCAAATGCTTGAGTTTTTTTAAAACCCTTATATTCTCTAATATTCCAAATAAGCAATTTAAAGTGCAAAAATGCAAAAAAAGCAATCCCAACAAGAGATAAGGCAGTAACAAAAGACAAAAGAGAGCCTTGCATCAAAGCCTCTAAAACATACTCAAAAGTCGCAAGCGGTGTCTTTGGATGTGGAATCATAAACATCAAATACATAAAAAAAGATACAGAAAGTCCTCCTGAACCAAGTGATGCCAAATAGTAAAATGGCAAATATTTTTCTCCTAGATTTTTAGGAAATGTGAACATTTATACTCCTTTAAGGTATATATTTTACTTATAGTTTAAGATAAAATAAAAGTGACATATTACGACTTTTTAAATTAAGATAAGATAAAAGGTAAACCATTCCCATTTGCCATAAATAACACCGAATTTGCCACTGAATACCTAGATTTTAATAATTCTTTTTGTGTTGATTTGAACAACACAAATTAAAAAATCAAAAAGTTTCTTGTAAACTATTGTATAATAACCTAAAATCATAGGGTGAAAAATGACAAAAGAACAAATTTTACAAACTCTTAAGCAACTCAAACCAAAATATGAAAAAGAGGGTTTTTATATACTAGGGCTATTTGGAAGCTATACTAGAGATGAAGCAATTGAAGATAGTGATATAGATATTCTCATTGAAACATCAAGAGAATTCTTGGAGAAATATAGAGGTTTTCGAGCATATTCAAAATTTGATGAAATAAAAGAAGAGTTAAGCTCCATACTAAAAAAAGAGATAGATTTTGTAGATAGGCAGGGGCTAATACAGCATAATAATAGCCATATCATAGATAGGACTTTGTTTGTATAGTCAAGATGAGCTTGTAAGATTAAAGTCAATTGACAAAAAGCTAAATGATATTTATGAGATTATTGAAAGGCACAAGGGTATTGTCAAAGCACTTAAAGATTTAGAAGGGCAGCCAGCAATTTTGATGCTAATTAGTGCAATATCTGAACAATTCAATAAACTCAAAAAACATAATTCTCAGATTTTAGAAAAATTTGATGAAGAGGATATCAAAGGAATTATTGGCGTAAGAAATTATATCGCTCATGATTATGATGGAGTAAATTTAGCTATCATAGAAATTGACCTCAGAGAAAATATGCCAAAAATACATAAAATAGTCAAATATATTATTTCAGAAAATTAACTACAGCCTAGCCTCATTCTTTAAACACATCATCTCTTTTTCCCACTCATGCCAAAGCCCTTTGGAGTTCTTTCTTGCCCTGCCCTCTTCTCTTATAAGTCTATCTTTAAATCTTTCAAACTCTATAGGAGTTGGTCGCAAGTGTGTTACAAAGCCATTGCCGCTGCTTATTAGTTGGGAGTTGTAGATTTTTCCTCCGTTGTACAATATACACTGATTATCAGCTATATCTATTCTATATTTCTGCTCAAGATATAGCGTTCTTTGCATGTATAGCTTTGAGTAAAATGCCATCTTTTTAAATTTTCTTGGTTCAATCTCACAATTTGTCTTGATAACATTATCTGGAGTATTCACCCCAAAAATAGGGCAATCAATATAACCATAATCCTCATTGTAAAATCTAAGCAGCGGTGCTCTATACTTCTCTTTTAAAATACCATAAAGAGTTATCCTCTCCCCATAAAGAAAAAAGGGCAGTAGCACAACTATCAAAAATATCTTCAAATTTTGCTCTTTTGCATAGCTTTTGCTAAAATCCTCATATCAATATCTTCTAGCAAAAACTCTTCTCCTACTTTTATCTCTTTGAGATTAGCAACTTTTTGATTCTTTACTACCTGTGCGAAGCCTTTTTTGATTCTTCTCTTTGGATTGTAGCTCTCAAGACTCTCTTTTAGAGAGGAAATTTTTGATTTTTTTTGATTTAGATTGGATAAAAAGATCATATCCATCTTCTCAAAAAGCTCTCTCGTACCCCTACCTAAGGAGTGCAATCTTATCTCAAAAAATGAGCCATATTTTTTTGCTAGCTCATCTATTTCTCTTTTTGATCTCTCCAATCTTGCATCTATTGAGTATCTATTTACACTCTCATGTAGAGATTTTAGTTGGTGCTCTTTTTGCCTTAGTGTTCTTTGCAAGGCACTATCAATTCTATCTATATATTCACTCAATACTATGAGCACTTCACTTTTATCAGGAAGTACCATCTCCATAGCAGCAGAGGGAGTTGGTGCTCTGATATCTGCTACAAAATCTGAAATCATCATATCAACTTCATGTCCGATAGCTGAAACTATAGGGGTTTTGGCTCTATATATCGCTTCAGCCACTACCCTCTCATTGAAAGCCCAAAGATCCTCCAAACTTCCACCACCTCTAGCCACTACTATGAGATCAGCTCCCAAACTATCAGCTATAGCGATATTTTTTGATATTGATTCTTTTGCCCCCTCGCCTTGCACTAGGGTATTGATAGTTGTGATTTTTATAAGTGGCCACCTTTTTTGAGCGACCCTTAGCATATCTTGCAACGCAGCACCACTACTAGAAGTGACCAAAACTATATGATCTATATATTTTGGTATCTCTTTTTTGCTCTCTCTATCAAAGTAGCCCTCTTTTTCTAAGTCACTTTTGAGTTGCTCAAAAGCAATACTTAGAGCACCTACTCCAAAAGGTTCAATACTAAAGCAGTTTAACTTATATGAACCCCTTGGCACATAGACACTTATAGCTCCATAGATGACAATATCCATGCCAACTTCTAGTCTAAACTTCAAGCCCTTAGAGGCACTTCCTTTAAACATCATACAATCAAGTGCTGATTTTTCATCTTTTATAGTAAAATATATATGACCGCTTGAGTGATGTGTCAGAGCGGATATCTCCCCTCTAACGCACACTTGGACAAATGTAGTCTCTAGAAGTGATTTTACCTGAGTGTTAATCTCAGATACAAAAAGTGGCTTAGCAGCCATCAACCAATGAGCATAATTGCACTATTATCATCTACTTGCATTCCCTCTTGTGCATATATCTCAATAACTTTTCCATCCATCTGAGCCAAAACCTCATTTTCCATCTTCATAGCTTCTACGATTGCAACAGTGTCGCCCTTTTTCACATCAAACCCTACACCTACTTTTATTTTTGTCAGATTCCCTGGCATTGGTGATTTTGCATGACACTCGCCTGTAGCTATTGGAAGTTTGCCTTTCTTTTTATCAGCGGTTTTACCATCTTTTGCTTTTGTTGAGTTCTCTTCATCTTCAACATCATCACTCTCCACAAAAACCTCTTTTAGCTCACCATCAACTCTGATAAAAAATGGTCTTAGATTCTCTTCGCTCTTCTGTCCAGTACCTTCTATCTTTATATCAAACCTCTCACCATGAACAGTAATGGCAAACTCATTTGGCAGATTTGTAGCAACTGAAGAATCAAAAGATGTCAGAGGTTCAGGATTTAGCTTGTTGCTATTTCTCTCATGCATGTATGTTTTGGCAATATTCCCAAAAATCGCATAAGAGATCACATCGCTTCTGCTTTTTGCAAACTCACTAGAATCCTCTTTTGCCTTCTCTAGTTCTGGCTCCAAAAGATCAGCTGGTCTGCACTCTACAGCCTCCTCTCCATTTACCAAAACTTTATTCAAAAGGTGTTGAGATATAGCAGCTGGTGTTTTTCCATATAGACCTTTTACCAATGCTCTAGTCTCTGTTGTTATGGTTTTATATCTATCGCCACTTAAAACATTGAGAACAGCTTGAGTGCCCACTATTTGAGAAGATGGAGTTACTAGAGGTGGAAAACCAAAATCCTCTCTAACTCTTGGAATCTCTTCTAAAACCTCATCCATTCTATGCAATGAGTTCTGCTCTTTTAGCTGATTTGCCATATTGCTTATCATCCCACCTGGTATTTGGTTTATCAAAACTCTAGTGTCTATGTTGTTGTATTCGCTCTCAAATTTTGAGTATTTTCTTCTATTTCTCTTCAAAATCTCAGCAGCTCTCTCCATCTTTTTGAGATCAAGATTTGTATCATTTTCGCCTCCTGCAAGAGCTGCTACCATAGACTGTGTACATGGATGGCTAGTGCCATCTGCTAGAGCTGAATTTGCTAGATCTATGATATCCACTCCAGCCTCTATAGCTCTTAGGTGTGACCCAAAAGCAAAGCCAGCAGTTGCGTGACAGTGTAGTTGTACTGGCACATCAAGAGCGTCTTTTAGTGCACTTACCAAATCATAAGCTGCACCAGGGAGCAAAAGCCCAGCCATATCTTTTATACATACAGAATCACATCCCATATTTACAAGCTCTTTGGCATAAGCGACATAATTTTCTCTAGTATGCACTGGAGAGACTGTATAGCTTATAGTCCCCTGAGCATGTTTGCCACACTTTTTGACCTCATTTATAGAAGTTTTTAGATTTCTAATGTCATTTAGAGCATCAAAAATCCTAAATATATCTATACCATTTTCAGCAGAGAGCTTTATAAACTCCTCAACTACATCATCTGCATAATGTCTATATCCTACTAGATTTTGGCCTCTTAGAAGCATTTGCAGTTTTGTGGTTTTAAAAATCTCCTTGAATATCGCCAATCTCTCAAAAGGATCCTCTTTTAGGTATCTCAGACATGTATCATAAGTAGCACCACCCCAAACTTCAACAGAATGAAATCCAACCTCTTCAAAGATTCCTGCTGCCTCAACCATGTCCTCTGTCCTCATTCTTGTAGCAAGAAGTGATTGATGACCATCCCTTAGACTAACTTCTGTTATTTTTACCATCTATTTATCTCCAGATTCTGTGATTTATATTTGCTTAAGTCTATCAGATTTTCTTTTTTGTATCTCTTAAAGCCATTATTGAAAAATAGCTCGATTTTTGGGTGTTCTTTTGCCATTTTTAGCACTAAAAACAAGGTGTCTAAAAATACCTCTATGCTCTTTTAAGTAAAATAGATACTCAGGGTGCCACTGTACTCCTAGTAGAAATGGATAGTCATCCATTTCTATAGCCTCAACAATTCTTTCATGACATGCAGAAATTTTTAGATTTTCTCCTACTTTTTTGATAGCTTGGTTGTGTATGCTATTTGCTACTACTTTTTTAGTTTTTGTTATTTTAAAGAGGTTTGAAAATTTTTTTATCTCAACTTGTTTGATTGGAAAGATAGAGTTTTTGTGGATTATAAACTCATCAATATCCAAAATAGTAGCGTGCAAAGTCCCTTTGAAGTAGATATTTATAAGTTGTGCACCTCTACATATCCCTAGTATTGGTATTTTGTTTTTGTATGCAATATCTATCATCTCTAGCTCAAACTTATCTCTTTTTTTATCAAGAGGGCTATTGTGAGCATCTTTGTTGGCTCCATAAAGTGTTGGGTCTATATCATCTCCACCACTTAAAATCAGTGCATCAATCTTATCAATATTTTCACTTTTTTTTGAGGGTCGCAAAGATAGAGTTTTTGCTCCTTGGAGATAGATATTAAATCTTATAAAAAGATAGGCAAAAAAATTTCCATTATCTGGCAGTGTTACACCAACTACTATCTTTTTAGCCACTGTGCCACTTTTGATTCCCACTTTTCTAGCTTTATAAATCTATCCAAATACTCCAAATACTCCTCACTCAATCTATCTAAAGCAGAAACATCATTTGCCAACTCTTCTACAACTATCCATCTATTCCACTCTGTAGCAACTCTCCAGTTTTTATCACCTATATTTGAGTTTGAGAGACGATAGTGAAAAGTTGGGCGTGGTTTTATCTTTTCCCCTTTTAGCACACTTCTTACCCTATTTTCATCTATGAAGGCAAGCATAGGAAGCATATCAAGCGATCTATTTCTTGTGGGATTAAACTCTATATAATCATCAATAAGCTCTTGCATAGTTGGCTTATATTTTGCCCTTAGGATATGTTTTATGTAATCTTTTTCAAAATTATTTATAAATGGTGATATTTTTCTGGCTATATCTATATTGGCATCTAGGTTTATGTAGTCTTGCAAAATCATATATGCCTTGAGATAAGAGAGAATAGAATCCACCTCAAGTGAGATAGCTTCGATATTTATATGCAATCCAAAAGCGTTATAAAATCTATCTTTAGTCCCAAAAGCACTATTTTGATTTAGTCCTTTTACTATCTTATCAACCATCTCCATCTCATCCAATGGAAGTGGTGGAGTGCTTATCTCATAAGGAACTATATCTCTTGAGAGCTCTCCGACAATCTCCTCTATTTTTGATAGATTCTCCTCTCTTACTTCAAAGCCAAATCCACCAAAAAAATCTTTGATATCACTTCTTAGTCTCTGTTTTGTGAGAAGCTCAAAATCAAGCTCTAAAGTAAACTCTCCATAAGATGAGTCTAGTTTATATAAAAAATTGTTCTTTTTATCAACCTTTAGAGGCAAAGTATTTTGCAGTATCTCCAAAATTTTTTCTATATTTATATTTGAAAACTCTAGCTCAAAACCAACTCTTCTTAGCTCTCCCTCATAGTTTTTGCTCTCTTTTGGCATAATAAATTTGATCATTTTTGCATCCCCTTTGAATTTATGAGCTACTTTATATTATACTTAACCTATGTTAAAATCAAAAAAGTCAAGAGGCGTTAAAGTTATGATATTCAAAGATAGAGAATTTAGGATTATACTCAGTAGCATCACAAAAGAGCTAAAAAACTTTTTTGACAATGAGCTTAGTTTTTATGCCGCTTCTCTTAGCTTTTATACTATTTTTGCCATTGTTCCGATTCTTTTGATTATTCTATCAATCTCTACAAATCTTCCAACTTTTGATGACTATTTTGTAAATATCAAAAGTTTCATCATCTCAAATATGATGCCAACTCACACAGATGTGATAGAAAAATATTTAGATTCGTTTATGCAAAACTCATTTAGCTTGGGTGTTATTGGCTTGATATATGTTCTTTTTGCATCTATTATGTTTTTTAAAAACTATGAGTTTATCGTCGCAAAAATATTTGAATCAAAAAAAAGAGGCTTCTGGAGTGCACTCACCACATACTGGACACTTGTGACACTTATGCCAATAGGTCTGCTTCTCTCCTCATACATCGGCTCTTTACTACAAAAATTTTTGGAGAGGTTTGATGGTGGAGTAAATATACTTTCAGCCATACCATATATGATGGTATGGTTTATCTTTTTTGTGCTTTTTAAGATCTCTTCACAAAGAGAGATAGACCTAAAATCTGCCATCCTTTCATCTTTTATCACATCTTTAGCATGGTATGTGCTCAAATCACTATTTGTCCACTATGTCCT
>JAABSR010000056.1 GCA_011390245.1 Campylobacterales bacterium | reverse complement strand
GCCCTAGTGAGATGGCAGAGCTATATGCCGATATTCCAGAGGCACTTGAGAATACTATAGAGATTGTTGATAAGTGCAATCTTGAACTAAAACTAGGGAATCCAACACCTCCATCTTTTAAGTTTACAAAAGAGTATGCAAAAAATGATGGAGTGGCTCACACAGAGGATGCTGAGTATTTTGCCTACAGGTGCGAAGAGGGGCTAAAAGATAGACTAAAGATAGTCCCGCAAGAGCGACATGAAGAGTACAAAAAAAGATTGGCACAAGAGATAGAGATCATAAACTCTATGAAATTTCCAGGATATATGCTAATTGTTTGGGATTTTGTCAGAGAGGCAAAAAGATTGGGAATCCCAGTAGGTCCAGGTCGTGGATCTGCTGCTGGATCACTTGTGGCTTTTTCACTGCAGATAACTGATATCGACCCTATGAAGTATGATCTCCTTTTTGAGAGGTTTCTAAATCCAGAGAGAGTATCGATGCCTGATATTGATATGGATTTTTGTCAATTTAGAAGATCTGAGATTATCAAATATGTAGTAGAAAAATATGGGAGATTCAATGTTGCACAAGTTATCACATTTGGCTCACTTCTTGCAAAAGGTGTCATAAGAGATGTAGGAAGAGTTCTTGGTGTGGCGTACTCAGAGGTTGATGCTTTTGCAAAGTTAATCCCAGATGAGCTAAACATCACACTAAATGGCAAAGGCGATCCTGATAGCGATAAGTTCAAAAAGGGTGCTTTTCAAAAAGAGCCAAAAATAAAAGAGCTAGTGGATTCTAGTCCTATCTCAAAAAAGATTTGGGAGTTTGCAACTCAACTTGAGGGACTAAAAAGAAATGCAGGTACTCATGCAGCAGCAGTAGTCATAGATCCAGAAAAAGAGCTATGGCACAAAACTCCACTATATAAGCCCTCTGGCGAAGATACAATAGCTACTCAATACTCTATGAACTATCTTGAGCCTGTTGATTTGATAAAGTTTGACTTCTTGGGATTGAAAACTCTAACTGTGATCGATAACGCCTTGAAACTTATCAAAAACAGATACGATAAAGATATAGATTTTCACACTATTGATGAAAATGATGAAAATGTCTATAAGACAATCCAAAGTGGTCACACTATTGGACTTTTCCAGATAGAATCAAGAGGCATGCAAGATCTAAATAGGCGCCTAAAGCCAAATAGCTTTGAAGATATCATAGCCGTACTTGCACTCTATAGACCAGGCCCAATGGAATCAGGCATGGTGGAGGATTTTATCCAAAGAAAACATGGAAAAGCTCAGATTGAGTATATGTTTCCTGAACTAGAGCAAATCCTAAAACCAACTTATGGCGTTATAGTCTATCAAGAGCAAGTTATGCAGATAGTTCAAGCTATTGGTGGATTTACACTTGGTGGAGCAGATCTTGTTAGACGAGCTATGGGGAAGAAAAAAGCTGAAGAGATGGAGAAAGCAAAAAAGGAGTTTGTAGAGGGAGCAAAAACAAAAGGTTTTGAGGGCTACAAAGCTGCAGAGCTTTTTGATTTGATTGAAAAATTTGCAGGATATGGCTTTAACAAATCCCACTCGGCAGCTTATGCGATGATAACTTTTCAAACAGCATATCTAAAAACATACTATCCTCAAGAGTTTATGGCGGCACTTCTGACAAGTGAGCTTGACAATACAGATAAAATAGTCAAGTATGTAGATGAGGTCAAACGCCTAAAAATCCGTCTCTTGCCACCTGATATAAATCGCTCTATTTTGGAGTTTAGCTCTACTGTTTTAGATGGTGAAGATGTGATACTTTTTGGTCTTGGAGCCATAAAAGGGCTAGGCAGTGTAGCGATTCGCAAAATTATACAAGAGCGAGAAGAGAGTGGAATCTTTGAAGATTGGGAAGATTTTCTCTCACGCATAGAGACTCAAAAAGTAAACAAAAAAGCACTAGAATCGCTCATCAAAGCCGGTGCTATGGATAGGCTCAATAGATTTAGAAGATCCATGCTTGAAAACATAGAGCACTTAATAGAATCTGCAAAAAGATGCGAAGATGCAAAAAAGATGATGGAAAACTCTCTTTTTGGTGAAAGCGGTGAAGTGATAAAAGCAAAAATAGAGATAAATGATAGTGGTGAGTATGAGCTAAAGCAGATTTTAGAGCTAGAAAAAGAGACATTGGGATTTTATGTCTCAGGGCACCCTCTAGATGAGTTTAGGGATGAGATCCAAAAAGTAAAATATACCCTCTCAAGTGCCATAGATACAGTGGGAGAGGGCGAAGTTATGTTTGTTGGAAAAGCAGAAGATATCACAACAAAAATAAGCAAAAATGGAAATAAATTTGGGATTTTAAAGATTATGGATTTTCATGGTGAAATCGAGGCAGTTATCTTTGGAAAAGAGCTTCAGATTCTAGAGGGAAAAGATCTAAAAAAACCCCTAGCATTTAAGTGCAACCTCTCTCGTGGCGATTTTGTAAAGATAAAGGTTGATAAGATTTTAGATATTAGTGAAGCAAAAAACATAAAAGTAAATACGCTAATAGAAGAGAGAGATATTGATGAGCCGCTTCTTATAACAATAGAGAGAGAGCATGTAAAACTACTAGAGGAACTAAGGATAATAGCGGAAGAGTTTTCTGGCAAAAGAAGGCTAAATATTATAATAAAAGATGAGCAAAAAGAGATCTTTTTAGAGACAGGAGTCTCTGTTAGCTCAAAGATGCTAGAAAAAATAGATAGGAGATATAAAGTAGCTTGAGTGAAATAAAAGAGGATAACACTACAACCCTCAACAGCAGCGACATAATCAAAGATGAGAAGATAAAAAACTTCTCTCTTGTGGCGATTGGAAAACTAGCAGCTGGTATCACGCATGAGATAAACACGCCCCTCACATACGCCAAAGGCAATCTAGAGATGCTGATGTTAGATATTGAAGAGGTAGAAAATAGAGAACTAAAAAACTCTCTAAGAGAATCTATAAAATCAACTTTTGATGCCATAGATAGGATAGCAAAAATAGTGGAATCAGTAAAAGAGATTTCTGGTGAGGGTAGCGGTAAAAAAGAGAGGATAGATGTAGTAAGAACTCTCATTTTAGCACTTAGAATGACACACACTAGGTCAAAACATGTCGCCCCAATCTTCTTAAATGATCTCTTTTTTAGCCTTGATCTAGATTTGGGCGAAAAGCAAATATGGATATATGCACAAAAGCAGAGGATAGAGCAGATTTGGATAGTGCTTATAAACAATGCTTTAGATGAGTTTTTAAAGGGTGATTCTGCTTATGAAAATAGATATATAAAGGTCAATATATCAAAAGAGGGCAGCAGGTGCAAAGTCAAAATAAAAGATAATGCAGGTGGTATAAAAGAGGATTTCAAAGATAGGCTATTTGAGCCATTTTCAAGCACTAAAACATCCAAAGGTATTGGCATAGGTCTAAATATCACCCATCAGATAGTCACAGAATATGGAGGAGCTATAAGAGCCTACAATGAAAATGGCGGAGCTGTTTTTGAAGTAGAGCTTCCTATTTTTGAGGATAGTCATGAGATTTAAATTAGAGAGCAATTTTGAAGAGGGCTTTAGTGTTGATAGTATATGCAAAGGGTGTGGAAACAACAAAAGTGAGTGTACTTGTGGCAAGAAGGAGATAAGAGATAGAGATAAGCACTTTTTAGTTTTTAGATTTGAGAAGAGAAAAGGCAAGCCTGTAACGCTAGTAGGTGAGTTTTATATAAGCAAAAGCGAGAGTGAGCTTTTGAGTAAAAAAGTAAAATCAAAACTAAGCAGAGGCGGAAGTCTAAAAGATGGATGGCTTCAAATCCAAGGTGATTGCAAAGATGAGATAAAAAAGATACTATTAGAAGAAGGGTTTAAATTTAAAAATAGATGAAGGAACATACCTAAAATGAATAGACTTGAAGATGTCAATTTTGATGATATAGTCTTTTTATATGTTGAAGATGATGATGTCATAAGAAGGGCAGTCTCGATATATGTAAAAAGGCATATAAAAAACTTCCATGAAGCCTGCAATGGAGCTGAAGGGCTAGAGAAGTACAAAAAATATAGACCCGATATTATTCTTACTGATATTATGATGCCTGAAGTTACTGGGCTTGAGATGATTGAAGAGATTAGAAAAGAGGATAGTAATGTAATTATTATCATCACTACTGCCTATGATGATGCAGAGTTTTTACTAAAGGCGATAAAAGCTGGGGTTGATAGTTATGTGATAAAGCCTATTGATAGAAATTCTGTGACTTCAGAGATTGCTAAATTTTCAAAGATTATCAACACAAAAAGGTCATACGATAAAGTAAAAAATATTCAAGACAATATTTTAGACGCTACTAATGAGGGAATATTTGGCTTAAATCTACAAGGCCAACACACATTTGTAAATAGAGCTGCTGCAGAGATACTAGGATATACGCAAAAAGAGATGGTAGGAAAACATAGCCATAGTATGTGGCACAATAAAAAAGAGCGTGGAGAGGAGTTTGCAGAAACAGAGTGCCCTATCTATGGAGTGCTCAAAAGTGGTAAGAGCACCACGATAGAGCGAGATATTTTTTGGAAAAAAGATGGAAACTTTATAATAGTTGAGTACTCTGCAAATCCTATTTTTGTAGATGAAAAAATAGCTGGTGTTGTCGTAACATTTAATGATATAACAACAAAATCAAAATATGAAGATGAACTAAAAAAGCTCTCAACAGTTGTAAAAGAGAGCACAAATACTATAGTCATAACCGACAAAAATGGAGAGATAGAGTTTGCAAATAGAGCCGCTCAAAACACTACAGGATACAAAGCAGATGAGCTAATAGGAAAAAAGAGTTCTATATTTAAATCAGAAAAAAATAGTCCAGAAATATATAAAAAACTTTGGAGTGAGATAATTCAGGGCAATATCTGGAATGGGGAGCTTATAAACAAAAAAAAGGATGGGGATGAGTACTGGGTTTTACTTTCTATTTTCCCAATATTTGACAAAGATGGCAATATCTCAAACTTTGTTGGTATTGGTGAAGACATAACTGGACGAAAAAAATATGAAGAATCCCTAAAAGAGATGAACACCATTCTAGAGAAGAGAGTAGAAGAGGAGATAGAAAAAAGTAGAGCAAAAGATAGCATACTCTATGAGCAAAAAAAGGTCATAGCAATGGGTGAGCTTATGCGAGATATAGCTCATCACTGGCGACAACCGCTCACAGCAATTGGGATGCTAATACAAAACATCAAAGATCTCTATGACTATGGAGAACTTGATGAGGAGAGTCTAGATGAGACAGTAAATAAAGCACTAGATCAGCTTCAACAGCTATCAAAAACTATAGATAATTTTAGAAGCTTCTTTAAAAGTGAGCAATCAAGAACTCCATTTAAGATAAGAAAAGTACTTGAAGATGCACTCTATATGCTAAAACCAAACCTAAGACAGGCAAAAATAGAGACGAAGATATTAGGAGATGGGCTTGATATTGAGATAAAAAGCTCCATAAATGACTTCAAGCAAGTTACTATAAATATTCTAAAAAATTCAATAGATGCAATACTAGAGAGGTGTAAACATGAAAAGTACAATCCAAAACTAGAGATTATTGTAGAGAGGGATGGAGAATTTTGCAATATTTACTTTAAAGATAATGGCATAGGAATAGATAGTGAGATAGCAAACAAAGTTTTTGATCCATACTTCACTACAAAAGAGCAGGGCAAAGGGAGTGGAATTGGGCTATATATGTCCAAAATGATAGTAGAGAAGAATCTAGAGGGAGAGATATTTATAAATAGAGAATTTAAAGAGAAAGGAGTAGAAATTGTTGTTCAAATACCTATTGATAGTCATTAGTGTAGCTATAGCTTTGTCTATAGCAGGATGTAGTAGTCAAAATTATGAGTTTGGTTTTGGTAGTGGTGGCGATTGCGACAAGGTATATAGCGATTGCATAAGCAGATGTAAAAATTCAGACATGACCAGAACAGAGTGTTATAATAGTTGTGATAAAACCAGAGCTATGTGTAGAGCTATGCAAGTCAAAGGGTGTATGCAAAATTGTAATACAAAGTATGGAAAAGATACGCCAAAGGCTGAAAGTTGCAAAAAGAAGTGCAAGGATTAAGAATCTATTAAAATTTGACGATTTAGAGGGGGTAACCACATAAAACAAGGATGTTTTTGAGATGGCCTTCAAGATCAATACAAATGTGAGTGCATTAAATGCTGCTGCACAAGCCTCTTCTAGCTACAAAAACATGACTGGATATCTAGAGAAATTAAGCTCTGGGCTTAGGATAAATAAAGCAAGCGATGATGCATCTGGCATGAGCATAGCAAACTCACTTAGAGCTCAAGCCTCTGTACTGGGTCAATCAATAAAAAATGCAAATGACACTATAGGTATTATACAGATTGCTGATAAAGCTATGGATGAACAGATAACTATTTTGAATACCATCAAAGAGAAGGCAACGCAAGCTGCACAAGATGGACAAACATCTAAAAGCAGAGGAGCAATCCAAGCAGATATAACAAGGCTCATGCAAGGGCTTGATGCAATAGCCTCCACAACCTCATATAATGGTCAAAAACTCCTCTCTAGTTCATATACGGGAAAAGAGTTTCAAGTAGGAGGAAGCTCAAATCAGACTATAAAACTCTCAGTAGGTGCCACTAGTTCTGATAAGATTGGGCACTTAAGACTAGAGACCACCTCTTCTATCTCCTCTTCTATAAACCTATCATGCACTACGCTAAATTTTAAAATTGCAGATAAAAGCGTAGGTATTGCCGGCGTAGTTATCTCCACAAGTGCAGGAACTGGCATAGGGGCACTAGCTGATCAGATAAATAGAAATGGCTATAAGATTGGAATAAAGGCTTTTGCAAATACGGTAAGCACAGCAAAACAGTCAATCACAGCAGGAGATGTCAAAGATCTTATAGTAAATGGTACAACAATTGGAAATATAGATAATGTGAAGGCAAATGATAGTGATGGCAGGCTTGTAAGAGCCATAAATAGTCTTATCCCTCAAACTGGAGTGAGTGCTAGTGTTGATGAGATAGGAAGATTGCGTCTTAATAGTGTTGATGGTAGAGGAATCTACATAGAGAGCCAAAACAGAAACAAAGAGGGCTTTCAAAAAGCAGAACTAGCTCTAAACCCAACTGGAAACTATGTAAACCCAGAAAAAGTAAATGATGGAATAATCACTGCTGGTTTTCAAATAACTTTCAACAACTCCTTAACATTTACAACTACTAGAGACTACTCTACATCTGCAGGCTCAGGAGGAAGAGGACCACAGTCTGAATTTGAAGAATGGCTAAGTGGAGTAGTAGGCAAAGTTACACTTAGAGGAGATGCATTTGCAAATAGCAATAGAGGTTTTGCAATCAATCAATACCTAGATAGGCAAGGCGGAGAAGGTGCTACTATCACTCTTAGAGCAAATGGAAGAGAGATAGAGGAAGTTTTAAATATTCAAAATGGTTCAGGATCTTTTGGGGATGGTGCTAGGATAGAAAATTTTGAAGGAGTATCTGGAGAGCTAACGCTTGGAGAGGCTACAGTTATGCATGTAGTCTCAGCACAAGCTAGCAACTTTGGAAGGCTAAGTTTGAGATATCAAGGAGCAAGTGATATCACCATCTCAGCAAGAGTAGAGTGTTCACTATTTGAAAACAACTCACAAAGCACGATAAATCTAAAAGGCTCACTTGGAGGCTGGGATGTAGATACCGCATGTGCTGCTGGCATGTTTGGAAATCTAATAGATGCTTCACTCCAGAATGGTCTCATAGGAAGCATAGGAGTATCCACATTAGAGGGTGCTATGGTTGTGATGGATATGGCAGATAGTGCTATAGAGAAACTCTCAAGTATTAGATCAGACTTAGGCTCAGCACAACTTCAAACGCTCTCCACACTCAACAACATATCAATAACAAGAGTAAATGTAAAAGCAGCTGAGAGCAATATAAGAGATATTGATTTTGGTGAAGTCTCTTCAAGTTTTAATAAAACTATGATCCTCTCAAGAAGTGGTTCATACGCCCTAAGTCAAGCCAACATAGTCCAAAGAAACATACTACTTCTATTTGCTTAGTCTCAAAATGGTATAATCTAAGGCAGTTGACTTAGTATAAAAGAAGGGCTTTTAGCATGAACACTTTTGGAGAGAGATTTAGATTTACCACATTTGGAGAATCACATGGCAAGGCAGTGGGATGTATAGTAGATGGCGTACCTGCTGGTTTGAAAATAGATGAGAACTTTATCCAGAGTGAGCTAGATAGAAGAAAGCCTGGCAAAAACAGATATGCCACGCAGAGAAAAGAGGATGATAGATGTGAGATTCTAAGTGGTGTTTTTGAGGGGATAAGCACTGGGACACCTATTGGGATGATCATATTCAACTCAAATCAAAAGAGTTCAGATTATGAAAATATAAAAAACATCTTCAGGCCCGGACATGCTGATTTTACATACTTCCACAAATACGGGATAAGAGATTATAGAGGTGGGGGCAGAAGTAGTGCTAGAGAGACTGCGGCTAGAGTAGCAGCTGGAAGTATCGCCAAAATCATGCTAAATGAACTTGGGATAGTTGTTGAAAGCGGGATTTTTAGCGTAGGTAGGATAGAGGCAAGAAAGGTAGATTTTGACTTTGCAAAAGGGAGTGAGATATTTGCACTTGATGAGGATCTAGAAGCTGTTCAAAAGATGATAGTAGATGAGGCTAGAAATAGTCACGATTCTATTGGTGGAAGTGTTTTAGTCTCTATCAAAAATCTACCTATTGGCTTGGGCGAACCTATCTACTACAAGCTTGATAGCGTTTTGGCAAGTGCTATGATGGGAATAAATGCAGCTAAAGCCGTAGAGATTGGAGATGGTATAGATTCTTCTTTTTCTTATGGAAGTTTCAACAATGACCAGATAGACAAAAGTGGTTTTCTTAGTAACCACGCTGGAGGGATTCTAGGAGGAATAAGTAGCTCTCAAGATGTTTTGGTAAAAATATATTTCAAACCTACTCCATCGATTTTTAAAAAACAACAGAGTATTGATACAAATGGAGGTGAGGAGGTTTGTGAGCTAAAGGGAAGACACGATCCATGTGTGGCTATTCGTGGTAGCATAGTTTGCGAATCAATGGCCGCACTTGTGATAGCTGATATGCTTCTTTTAAATATGGGCAGAAAGATAGAATCGATAAAAAAAGAGTATATCAACTAATCTTTGGCAGATGCCAATCTCTAAAGTAGGCTAGAAGCCTAATAGTAAGTGCTAGAGTTGAAGATATGACTATTGTGAGTGGATTTAGAACTTCAAGTATATGAAGAACAAAAAGAGTGCCGCCATTTAGTAGAGCTATGATCCCATAAAATTGACTTGTCAAAACAAAAGGAACCTCATTTATCATCACATCTCGCAGGATTCCACCACCAACTGCTGTGATAAAAGATAGAAGCAACACTCCAAAAATATTTAGCTCCAGCTCTATTGCCACTAGTGCCCCTGTAACACTAAAAGCTATTAGCCCAATAGAATCAATAACCACAAAAAGTTTCCTTCTTTCAAAGCTATCTCTTTTGTGGATTTTAAAAAAATATGCTAGAAGTATTGAGCAAAAAACTACTATAAAGGGGTAGTTTTCAACAAATGCAAATGGGATTTTATCAACTATCGCATCTCTTAAGATTCCACCTCCTAGTGCAGTGGCAAAGGCAGCTATAGAGATACCTAAAATATCAAGTCTTTTTCTAACTCCAACCAAAAATCCACTTATTGAAAATGCAAAAATCCCTAAAATATCAACTATCCAAAAATAGCTCAAACTAAATCCCCTCTAGATAGTTATCTTTAAACCCTTTGTAGCGAATCGATGAAGCATATAGCTCATCTACCTCTTCTTGGGTAAGTTCTCTTACAACCTTTGCAGGACTCCCCATGATGAGTGATCTTTTTGGAAATACCTTGTTTTGCGTCACCAATGAATTTGCTCCTACTATCGATTCTGTCCCTATAACAGCACCATCTAATATCGTGCTTCCCATGCCGATAAGACAAGCATTTTCAATAGTGCAGCCATGAAGTATAACTCCATGTCCTACGGTGACATCATCTCCTATGATTGTTGGATTCCCACTCTTTTTGTCTCCATTTTTAAAATGCGTAACATGCACTATTGAGTTATCTTGAATATTGCTTCTATTGCCTATTTTGATAAAATGCACATCCCCTCTAACCACAGCATTAAACCATATCGAGACATCCTCTCCCATCTCTACCTCTCCAATAACCTTTGCACCCTCTGCTATCCAACAATTCTTATCCATTTTGGGCTTTTGACCCTTGTATGTCAATGTCAATCTAGACCCCTTTGTTTTTTCTTGATTCTATAGAAGATTTGCTGATATAATGGACTTATGAAATATATGAAGTGGTATGAAAATCATACTAAAAAAAGAGAGAATATTGTAGAGAGGCTAAAAAGAGGTGATAAAAGCTTTGAGGATATTTGGAGATATTTTGATTATGAAAACATGAAAATCATGGAGCCAAAATTTTGTCCGCTGTACCAAAAAAACACAAAATGCCACGATACGGAGAGGATAAACTGTCTCTTTTGTGCATGCCCATTTTTCTACTTTGATGATGAGGGGATTGTGGATATTGAGCAAAAAACGCTCTACTCTTTATGCAAAATAGAGAAAGGAGAGAGATTTATAAGCAAAAACGCCCTGCATCAAGACTGCACAAATTGCACAATCCCACATGTTGAGGGTTTTTTGAATTTAGATAGTCTTGACTAGGTTCAGTGCTATTTTTCACAGAAAAATATCCTATCAATTTTACCCATTCTTTGTGCTATGAAAATTTTATTTGGTATATTTCGCTATGTGACTTCTTTTGCAGATATCTTTGTATTTTTTTTAATCCATTGAATAAACTCTTTATATGTATTATAATGAACTAAATATATTATACGAAGGGTATTAAATGAATCTAAATATCGATAATAC
>JAABSR010000055.1 GCA_011390245.1 Campylobacterales bacterium | reverse complement strand
GAATCAAAAGGGGCGAAAAACTCACTCTCCTCAAAAGTAGCCACAACTTCTCCAAATGCTTTAAGAATCTCTTCTGGTTTTTTAAAAATATCATCTCCAAAAAGCATAGATTTGTAGGTCGTGGTGGTTTGACCACGACACATATATTTACTAAAATTTGACTACTCTAAAAGATGTTCATATTTTCTATCTGTGCAAGAGTCAATACTTATCTAAAAATTTAGGCTAAAATCTTTATATTTGCAAAAAAATCAGTAGGCTTTTTGAAGATCTCTTTTTTCTCTTATCCAGTTTTTTATGCCGCTTTGAACATTGTATATTTTCTCAAATCCTAAACTTTCAAGTTTTTTTGCTAGCTCCAGTGATCTATTACCGCTTCTACAAATTAGAATTATTTTAGATTCTATTCCAATGCCAGCACTTTTTAGGTTTTCTACAAAGCGTTCAACATATAAGTTTCTATTTTCATCATGAGATGTTATTTTAAGACTTCCAGATACAACTCCGCTCTCAATCCATTCACCCTCTGTTCTTATATCTACTAGTGCAGCGCCACTTTTTTGAAGCTCTTTTATCTCATCTATAGAGATGTTTTTATGTGCAGCAAATAGTGAAACTGCAAATAGTGTCATTGCCAATATTTTTTTCATATTTTGTCTCCTAAAATTTTATTTTTTAAAGTTCAGATGCAAGCTTGAACATATCTTTTGTAGCAATTTTTGCCTCTTGACATAAGGAGCAAACTCCTTTTTTATCTTTAGATAAAAAGCCACATTTACATTCACTACATACTATAAATTCAGCACCAAAAAGCATTTTTTTCTTTTCCAAATCCTCTAAATAAAGGGTGCTATTTTTCTCTATAGCTCCTCTTTTACATATATCTTCACAAATTCCACACTCAATGCATCTAAATGACTCAAAAAATAGCTCATACTTACTGCTATCTCTATTTGAAAAAAGTGCATTTGTAGGACAAAAAAGTACACACTCATCACATCCAGTACAAGAAGACGATACTTTTTTATCTCCAAATAGTGAGTAATCAAGCAGGTTTAGCTTTGGGTTCTCTTCTAATTTTATTAGCTCATTTTTTAGATTTAATAGTTTATTTGGTGTATTGCTATTTGTGCTTATTTGCTCTTTTTTTTCACCCTTTAGGATGTTTACAAATCTATTAAAAATCTCTCTTCTTGCTTTTATCTCTCTCTCTAGTAGGCTAATTTGTGTTCTATTTATAGCACTTAGAAAGCTATTTGCAATTTTTAGCTCTTCAAGAAAAAATTCTAATATATTTTTGCTATATTCACACTCATTGCACTCTTTTATAGATATAGATATCTCGTTTTTATTTCTTAAAGAGAGGAGGACTAGATTGTATCTATCAAATACTCCTATGCATGGGATTTGACCCTCGCAACTAATGATGTTTTTGCCATCACTAATAAAATTATGGCAAAAATTATCAATATTGAAACTCTCAATTGTAATTGCTTCAGTAGGGCAGATTCCAATACATCCACCACAACTTTGACAACTATCATTTATATGCATCTTTTTTTGTCTGAAATAGATAGCTTCAAGTGGACATATATCTACACAAAGAGAGCAACTATTTGTAAAGTATTCACCTCTTAGACATTTCAGTCTATTTAGGCTCATATCTTTGGATGAGCTTACAAAATTTAGTGTACTTTTTTTTCCTCTATTTTGCAATCTCAGCCTCTAAAAAGTCAAGCTCTGAAGCTAAAAACTCCGCACTAAAATCACATAGATCTTCATAAAATGGAGTATCTGCAGCACTTTTGCAACCAATAAGATAGGGGATTCCCCAATTTGCAAGGTGTTTTTTTAAGAACTCTTTTTGGAGATGAATTTCGTTGTTGTTCACAAGATTTTGCAAAAATCCAAACTCAATAGCAATATGATCAGGAATTTGTAGATGGGTATGAAGTAGGTTAAATTCATAGCCACTTTTGTGATAAAAGAGCATTACGGGATTTTGCAGCCCAACTAAAACTTCATTTTTATTATCAACTACTGAACTTTCAATTGGTGGATTATTCATTACAAACAAAGAAGTAAAATCAACATTTAGAGCTTCTAAAAGCTCCTCATCATTATAGGCAAGAAACCACTTTACTGATTTCTCACCTAATGTACTTAGAAGCTCGCTATCTCTTAAAGCTTCAATTTCCTTGCTACCTATTGTATCTGCAAAGACTCGCGATAAAAAGGCATAAATCTCTCCTCTGCTCAACTATAGACAACCTTTGAAAAATGACTTTTTCGGTGGTGGTGGAGCATCCATTCTTTCTGCTTGAATAGTGCCATTTTGTTTATCGACTTTACCAACTATAGTAACTTCATCTCTATTGATACCTTTATCTAGTTGGTGAGGTTTTAATCCTGCAAGTTTTATATTGTACATCTTTTGCTCATCATGAACATACAAAACATAATCATCATTTTTGATTGGATCTCCTGGATTCCAGTCTTTAAAGCAACCTGCATAACCGCAAGTGATAACCTCTAGTCTGCAATCTTTAAACATGCCTCTCTCAGCACACCACTGCTTTGTCAAAAAGCCTTTTTTCCCTTCAGGTTCTTCACTATTTGTAGCTGCAAAAAGAGCTACAAAGCTTGCCAAAAGTAAAATCGCTACTTTTTTCATCTCTCCTCCTTATTGGTTTTTAAGGGTCTGCAAAAATGCAATTAAATCATCTCTACTTTTTTCATCAAGCCAATCATATGATGGCATTGTAGAGATTCTATTTCCACCCTCATCTATATTATACCATGAAAAATTTTTGTGTGCATTTCTATTGTAACCTGGCACAATGACAGCATCTGGTTTTAGTATAGATTCTGCTAAATAATCAGCAGTTGAGTAGCCACCAATATTTGAAAGATTTGGAGCCATAAACTCTGGTGCATTATTTACATCACCATAGTTATGACAAAGTGAGCAATTATCTAAAGCTACTTTTTTACCATTTTCTATATCGCCTGATACCTCTTTGCTAAGCATTTCAGCTAGATTTTTTTTATCAGTCTTGCTAACTTTTTTAAGAGGAATCCATCCACTTATATGCTTTAGTCCATCTCTATTATCTCTACTGCCATCCCAGATAGCAAAGGCTATAGGAATTGCTCCACTTGAGAGGTCAAGATATGAATCTTTTAAAGATCTACTAATAGTAGCACTCCAGCTCTGCTCCTCTTTGTTGTATTCCATTACAGAGCTAAACTTTACATCATCAATCATTGTAGTAGTTCTAAAGCCCTGAGCTATGAATGATTTAGAGTAATCAACTCTAGCACTAGCTTTTTTAGAGGTGAATTTTTCCAAATCCTCTCCATATAGATTCATGTTTGAAGGTAATTGTTGTACTTCTACATCTCCATTTGCATTAGGAGCATCAATACCTTCAGTGCTTTTTGTTAGGTGAACTATTACTTTTCTATTTTTGTCACCCATCCCAATATATGGCAAACCTTTAGCATTCGAAAAATCTTTAGCAAACTGTAATGCAAAACCATCTGCATATCCATCTGTATCTTCTCTATTTTGAGTATCTTTTGTAGCATCAAACCATCTTATTTTTATAGCTAACTCTTTATCATTATAAAGTGCACCTACTACAACTTTTTTGGCTCCATTGTTGCTATTTTTCTCTTTTGCATTTATATCATTAAATCCTATTGTTGTTTGAGGATATAAAGTTTGATAGTCAAATATAGCCCTATCCCACATTTTTGAGCTAGGCGTTATGCCTTTTAGTGAGCCATCCACTTTGGCTGCAATAATGCTCTCAGAGGCAAATACGCTACATGTTAAAATTAGACTTAAATAGAAAGCTTTCATTAGTGTTGCCCCCTTTCTAGAAAGTTTGTAAATACTTTGGTCTCTTTGCCTCTAACATATCTCTCATCTATTGGTGCTAATTTCTTAGTCCCCATGCTAGCAGAATTTTTTGAGTAGTATCCATGATCCATTCTAAACATATCAGAGTGTTTGAATGCGATTAGAATATCTAAAAGCTGAGATTCTTTTCCATTTTTCTTCTTCTCTTTCTCATCTTTGATAGTTTTTATCACTCTTTTTACCTCAGGACCAAAAAGTCTCTCAAGCTCTTCAACTGGGATCCTATCACTCCCTGGTATTGGTTTACCATTCGCATCATACTTTGGAGGAGAATCAACTGGTGGAACATAAAATACATTTGGAGTTGTCCCATAATCAGCTCTAAGCGGTAATGCTACTTTGTACTCATTTACTAGCTTATGAACTTGCCCCTCTTTATCATCAAGGAATCCCATAAATCTAATCCTACCTACACATTGTTGAGAACATGCACTTGGAAGCCCTTTCTCAACTCTTGGAAAACACATAATACACTTTTCACTTTTTCCAGTTTTTGGATTGAAATAGATTTTTTTGTATGGGCACCCAGCTACACAATATCTATATCCTTGACATCTCTCTTGATCTATTAATACAACTCCATCGCTATCTCTTTTAAATATCGCATCTCTAGGGCATGACGCTAAACATGCTGGATTGTCGCAGTGGTTACAAATTCTTGGAATATAAAAAAAGTAGTTATCATAAGGAAAAGTACCTGCTCCCTCATCTTCATCCCAGTTTGGTCCCCATCTTGGATCTACATGAGGTCTGAACTGTTTTCCTTTTTCTAACTCAGAGTAGTTATACTCCCAAGGAATCCCATAATCTCTCTCAAGGTTTGGAACTACACCTTTTTTGAGATCACCACTAGGGTCAAAGCCACCCCCTAGGTTTTGCCAATTTCTAGGATAGCCTGTTCCTGGAAAAGTCTCTACATTATTCCAATACATGTAGTCTCTACCATTTCTGTTTGTCCATTGTGTTTTACATGCAACTGTACAAGTCTGACACCCTATACACTTATTTAGGTCCATGACCATTGCTAATTGTCTTTTTGACATATTTTACTCTCCCCCTTATGCTTTCACTACATCAACAGCACCATCATAAGCGTACTGATTTCCATCCCAAAGACCACCAAATTTTAAGTGTCCCCAACCATCTGCCATCTCCAAAAGATTTAGTGCAGTAGGTACAACTTCATTGTGCCCTTTTAGGTTCCTATACATGTATGGCTCCCATCCATGCTCCATGACCAATCCATCAAGAGGTGCTTGAGCGGAAACTTTTGCCATAGCATAAAATTGACCTATATTATTATAAACCTTTATCTCATCACCATCTTTTATCCCTTTTATCTCAGCGATTTTAGGGTTTATTGCTATATTTGGTTTACCTCTTTGTAGTCTAAGTAAAGTTTTACTTGTTTTATAGTTTGAGTGTATCGACCACCTAGCATGTGGAGTCATCATCACAAAAGGATACTTTTTAGTCTCAGGTCTAATTCCATCCATTCCAGTATTTACATTTGCACCCATCTTTATGTATGTGTCGTGATCAACATAAAATGTCTGTCTTCCACTCATCGTATGGAAAGGCACAAACTTAAAGAGATGATCTTCTAGCATGTGAAAAGGTCTATCGGTATATAGAGGTGATGTTTTTGCAGCTTTTTCATTTAGTTGCAAAAATCCACCCATTTTGTACATCTTTTCAATAGTATAAGGTTCATACTGCTCACACTTCTCAAGAGCAGCTTCAACTGCTTGTTTATCTGTGCCAAGATATGGCTCTAGTTCCATTTCAGAATCTTCATCTGTATTGGTAAACTCTTTATGGAAGTTTTTGAGATCATGGAATCCATCTCTAGCATATGGAGCTACATCTTTTGCAACCAATTCAACATTTTGAGCTCTGTTTGCAACCTCTTCAATTTTCTCTGAGATTAGCGTAAACATAGACCACTCATCCATAGCTTCCCCAACTGGTTTTAGATTTGAAACTGGTTGAGCTAAGTTTGTAAATCTATGATAACCTGGTGAACTTCTGATATCCCAAACTTCATAATGTGACTTTGCAGGAAGAAGTAAATCAGCCCATATAGCTGTATCGCTCATCTTGAAATCAACAACGCAAAGGTATTTCATCTTGCTCAAGAAGGCATCTTTATAATCGCTACCTTTGTTTCTTCTAAATCTAGAGTCAGCAACCAAAATCCCAGTATCAGGAAGCCAGTTTGGTTTTACACCTTTGACTTTTCCATTTCTTCCCTCTGCAATCATCTCTTCGATTATTTTTTTGTACTCCTCTTTGCCCATGCCATTTTGAGCTCTTTTGACATCTTCATCTGAGAAGTATCTATCAAAAGTTTTCATACCATCGCCTAGAACAAACTCACCTACAAAGCCAGATCCAAATCTTGGTGCATATTTTCCAGAAAAACCACTTAGTGCCTCAAGTCCACTCAATTGGAACTCATTTTCTGTATTCATCCCACCATAAGGCCCAAGTCTTCCGGTTAGTCCACAAATTGAAGAGATATTCCATAGTGTCATGATTCCATTGAAGTATTTATTTAGAGAAAATCCTGTTGTTATCTCTACTACTTTTGGTTTTGCGATATCAATAGCAAGTTGTCTTGTCACATCTGGATGGACTCCAGTTTTATCTTGTGTAGCCTCAGGTGAGAAGTTTTTAACATTTTCTTTAAATATTTCAAATGCTGTTGTGACCTCTACTTCGCTACCATCATGAAGTTTTACTTTCCATTTACCCTCAAGTGCAGGATCTATATCAAAATCTTCTAATCTTAGAGTTTTTCTTTCATCATTATGAGTTCCAGGCATCAAAGCTATAGAGTTGCTTCTGGTATTCCAAGAGTAAAACTCCTCTTCATATTTGTGCTCTAATTCTTTATCATCTGTGTGCTCAACATCTGATCTTCTTAGAAGTTTTTTATTGTCCGTTCTCACTAAAAATGGTAAATCTGTAAACTGTTTTATAAAGCCTGGTTTGTACATCTTCTTGTCAACTATCTCATATAAAATAGACATAGCCAAAAAGTTGTCACTTCCTGCTTTTATTGGTATCCAAAGATCAGCAGATTTTGCAGATGCATTGAATTCTGGTGTGATAACTATAATTTTTGCACCATTATATTTACCCTCCCAAACAAAGTGAGCATCTGGGATTCTAGAGACTGATGGATTTGCACCCCACATGATTGAAGTATCAACTGTGTACATAAAATCATAAGTACATCCAAGATTCCCCTCACCATAAGCAACTGCAACACCTGAGAACATATCACCTAGATATGAAGCTGGGTAGATTCTAATGGCTCCTAGTTGAGTACAAAATCTCAAAGGAGCACCTCTTCTACCCTCTGTCAATAATCCAGTTCCAGCTTGAATAAAGAGTTTATCAGGCCCTCTTTTTTCATCAACCATGCACTCAAATATCTTCTCGGCTACCTCTGTAGCTGCCTCATCCCAAGAGATTCTTTTCCATTTACCCTCACCCCTTTTACCAACTCTTTTCATTGGGTGTAGAATCCTATCTTTCTCATACATCACTTGAGAGTGTTGTACACCTTTATTACATCCTCTTGGATTAAAATCTGGTATTTTTGAGTTGATAATTGGATACCTTGCTGATTGATTCTCACGAGTTACAACACCATTGTGAGACCATATCTCCCAAGCACAGTTACCTTGACAGTTTACGCAGTGATATGCAAAACCGTGCTCATCTTTGTTACCATAAGTGAAAGAGAACTCATCCCTATACATACTCTCTGTGTAGTTTGCATTTGGATAATCCTCTAAGCCGTTTTCTATCGATAGGGGTTTTGTTTTTGCAAAGAGATATCCCTCTCCAGCAATAAGTGCAGCAGCTGCACTTGATGCTTTTAAAAACTCCCTTCTTTTAATATCTGCCATATATATCTCCTTGTTGAATGATACTTTTATCTACTTATTGGGAGGTTCATGTCATTACCCCACTCATCCCAGCTACCCGTATATACTTTGGCATTTTCATAGCCTAGCATTTTTAGAGCGGTAATAATATGTGAACTTCTTCCAGCACCTACATGACAGTATGAGTAAATGATCTTATCTTTGCTCACACCAATTTTCTTAAATGTCTCTTCCATCTCCTCTAGAGTTCTAAAAGATAACCTATCATCAAAATCTGTAATATGTTTCCACTCAAGAAATTTTGCTCCAGGCACATGACCACCTCTTGCTACATTATCTAGTTTTCTATCACCAGTAATCTCATTCATACCTCTAGAATCTATGATTATGTACTTAGAATCTTCACCCTTTTCCAAGATGTCATTTGAAGCTTTTAAGACATCATATTTGCCAACAATCCAGCTCTCATCTATTTTTGAGATATCAACCTTGTATTTTTTTGGAGTTAATTTTGGGCCATATCCTTTTTTTACTAGTAGCTTTGGCTCAATTTTTTCCATCTCTATTTCGATTCTTTGTATCTCTTCTTCATTTTTATCTCTTTTGGCATCGATCAATTTTGCGTTTAGATCATCATAGGTTTTTTGATTTGGATCTATCTCCATAATCGCACTTCTACCGCCATTTAAGATTTTGATATTGTCATGACCAAAGCTTTTGAAAAATGCAAAAACACCAGTAGCATTTGGACCTCTAAAGTCATCATAAGCAATAACTAAAGTATCGTTGTCAATACCTTTTGAGCCAATATACTCTTCAGCCTCATCTGGACACATAAAAAGTGGAGCACAGTGCATATCGCCATCTAAATCTGAGTGATGAAGATGGTGAGCATACATCTCTACTGACCCATCTATATGACCTAAAGAATAGACATCTTCGCTATCGCCTGAAACAAATACAACACCATCTTTACCCATCAATTTGACCGCTTCCTCCGCAGAGATAAGAAAATCACTCTTTGCGTAAAGAGAGGATATGAGAAATAACTGAGTAAAAAAGAGTGCATAAAAAATTTTACGCATGAGAACTCCTTGAGTGAAAATTAAGATGAATAAACCATATTTTTTTATCTTAGTATTATAAGATATAGTAAACATGTCATCGTGAGCTTAAATTATAATAGCTTATATATTAAGCAATACTAAAAATATTAACTTTTTATCATAAATATGCTACGATTCGTAACTACAAAGAGAAATATTGGGGTCTGTAAATGAACAAAGAGGGGTATCTATTTTTAGGTGAAGAGGACTTTAAGAAATCTCTTTCACTATTTTTTTCTGGTGTATATTTAACAAATTATGACATAAGAAAAATCGGTCTAAAAATTGGCAAGGAGTATCCTTTGAAAGAGAGAGGATTGCTTCTAAGGATTATTCTAAAAGATATAAGTGATAGCCTTGAAAAAAGAGAGATAGCTATAAATTCTCTTATCGAGCTACTAGAAGAGAGAAGAAATGCATACATTGGATTGAGAGATAGCTATAGAGGGAGTGAAGATATTCTTGAACCTTGGTGCACTAAGATAGATAGCTATATTTTAGAGCTCAAAAAAATAGGCAATAAAGGCTGAGAATGGCAAATATAAACTATGGTAGCACTAAAAATCCAAACAATAGAGCACCTTATGCAAAAAAGATTTTAGCTATCACAAGTGGCAAAGGCGGAGTTGGGAAAAGCACTGTATCTACAAATCTATCAGTAGCATTGGCTCAGTTAGGATTCAAAGTGGGACTTTTAGATGCGGATGTTTATGGACCCGATACTACAAGGATGTTAGGTGTAGAAAATGAGAGAATCAAATGGGGTGAAGGTGAAAAAGAGAATAAGATGATCCCCTCATTCAACTATGGTATCAAGATTATGAGTGTGGCTCTAACCCTGCCAGAAGATGACACACCACTTGTTTGGAGAAGTTCAGTTGCTATTTCTGCTTTGGTGCAGTTTTTGGAAGATGTGGATTGGGGAGAGCTTGATTATTTGGTGATTGATATGCCTCCTGGTACTGGAGATGTACAGCTAACAATAGCTGAAGAACTACCTATTTTTAGTGCTATCATAGTTACCACACCACAAGTAGTCTCAAGTGATGATGTTGGGAGGGCTATTAGAATGTATCAAGATATAGGAGTGAGTATTGGCGGTATTGTAGAAAACATGAGCTACTTTATAGCACCAGATAATGGAAATAGATATGATATTTTTGGAAAAGGCGGAGGTGAGTACTTAGCAAAAAGATATGGAGTGAAACTTTTGGGAAAAATACCACTCTTAATGGATATAAGAGAGCTAGGAGATATGGGAACACCCCCAGTTGCAGACAAAAGAGATGAGATTAGCCAACACTATAAAAAGATTGCAAAAGATATAGCTGATATTTCATGATGATTTTGAATAAAGAAGATGCATAGATGCTCTTAAAGCTTTGCAGGTTGAAATATAAACCCTCCTTTAAATCAAAAAACCACACCCACAAGAATCCATAAAAACAATAATTTATTGACTCTATAAATAGAGCTTTAGAGCATGGGATACAGTTATCAAAATATTATTCAAATTTTTATAGATTAATTTGCAATAAATTAAGATAAAATTAGACATGTAGTTATGATGATTTTATCCTAACAAATTGAAGGTCACATATGAGAAGTTTCTTGATATTGCTTTTTTTGCCACTTATGCTTTTTGGGAGTGGGTGGAGTCTGCTAGGTGCTACAAAAGATCTATACTCTCCTGCTTTAGAAAATGAAGTAGTTTGGAAGTATAAAGATTCTATGTGGGAAGTGAGACCTGAATTTATCTCCAAAGGAGCAGGATATTGGGTGAAAAATAGCAGTGTCGCTACGCCTGCAATTTCAAAAATAGAAGAGATTCCTGTGGTGGTTGTAGGAGCTGGAATTGCTGGACTTAGTGCTAGTTGGATGCTAAAAAAAGAGGGGATAGAGTTTTTATTGCTAGAAAAAGAGAAGAAAGTAGGCGGTCGAACAATAAGCAGAATCCATAAAGGCTACAGCTATGCAATGGGTACGGAGTATCTAGGAGAGCCTGAGGGTGTTTTGAAAAATATTTTAGATGATCTAAAGATAAAAAGCGTTGAGATTAAAGCACCGGCTGATGGCAGATTTGATGGGAAAAATATCTATCTTGGATTTGAAGATATGAATAGATATGTCATAGAAAAAAGCTCACTAGAAGATTATAATAATTTTGTAGAGCTTATCTTAAAAAGTGCAAAAGATTATGAGGAGCTTTCATACTACGAAGAAAAATCACCCATCGCTAG
>JAABSR010000054.1 GCA_011390245.1 Campylobacterales bacterium | reverse complement strand
TAGAAGACTTTGCTCTCAATCCAATTGAGATTTTTATCTACTAGGTTTTGACAATCCTTTTTTGAGTAGCTTTTTGGCACGCTTAGAGTTATGGTCAAATCGTGCTTGATAATTATCTTTGGATATTTCGTCCTGCTATCTTTTTTGATTCTTACATTCTCTAGATTCTCTATCAACTTTACCTCATTTTTTGTCAAATTTTGTTAGCATTGCAGAATATTTTTTAAAAATAACTTAGCCTTTTAAAAGGCTTTAATTTTATAGTTACATACAAAGGAGTCAAATTGAAAGTTTTATTGATAAAAGATGTCAAAAGTTTAGGTAAAAGCGGTGAGATTCATGATGTAAAAGATGGATACGGCAAAAATTTTCTTATAGCCAAAGGGTATGCAAAACACGCTACAAATGAGGTGATAAATAGATGGAAAGCAGATCAAAAGAGAGTGGCACAAAATGAGGCAGCTGAGATTGAGAGGCTCAAAACTATCTCAAAAACACTAGATGGGGTCACTACAAAAATATCAAAAAAGGTAGGAGCAAATGGCTCACTATATGGTGCAATAACAAAAGAGGACATAAGCGAAGCCCTAAAAGAGCAACACGATATAGATATAGATAAAAAACATATAGAGATGGCAACTCCTATAAAAAATACAGGTATTTTTGAAGTAGATGCAAAACTAGGTCATGGAATCCATGCCACTATAAAAGTAGATGTTGAGGGTAGTGATGTTTGATGCTACAACTATTTTAGCTTACAAGGGTGAAAATCACGCTGTCATTGGTGGTGATGGTCAGGTGACTTTTGGAAATTCAGTACTCAAAGGGAATGCCACTAAGATAAGAACACTGCATAATGGCAAGATTCTTAGTGGATTTGCAGGAAGCACTGCTGATGCCTTTAATCTTTTTGATATGTTTGAGAGGATTTTAGAAGCTAAGAAGGGAGAGCTTGTAAAGTCTGTAGTAGAGTTTAGTAAAGAGTGGAGGAAGGATAAATATCTTAGACGCTTAGAGGCTATGATGATAGTGTTAAATAGAGATAATCTCTATATCTTGAGTGGAACTGGTGATGTTGTGGAGCCTGAAGATGGGAAGATAGCCTCTATTGGGAGTGGTGGAAATTTTGCAATTTCTGCTGCTAGAGCACTTGATAGATATGGAAAACTAGAGCCAAAAGAGCTAGTAGAAGAGTCGCTAAAAATAGCAGCTGAGCTATGTATATACACAAATGATAATATAAAAATTTTAGAATTAAAGGATTGAGGTTTATGAAGTCTATGACGCCAAGAGAGATTGTAGAGTATCTAGATCAATACATCATAGGTCAAAATGATGCAAAAAAGACAGTTGCTATAGCACTGAGAAATCGCTACAGACGAATGCAACTACCAAAAGAGATTCAAGATGAGATAATTCCCAAAAATATTTTGATGATTGGCTCCACTGGTGTTGGTAAAACTGAAATCGCAAGAAGAATGGCAAAAATGATGGGCTTTCCTTTTGTCAAAGTAGAGGCTAGTAAATATACAGAGGTCGGCTTTGTGGGTCGTGATGTAGAATCTATGGTTAGGGATTTGGTGAGTGACTCTATAAACCTTGTAAAAGAGGAACAAAAAGAGAGCAACAAAAGCCAAATAGATGAGTATGTGATAAAAAAGATAGTAGAGAAGCTAATCCCACCACTCCCAAAAGGGGCAAGTGAGCAGAAGCAAGAGGAGTATGAAAGCTCATTTGAGCGGATGAAACAAAAGGTAATAAAAGGCGAAGTAGATCATCTAAAAATAGAGATAGAGGCTCCAAAAAAGAGTCTAGATTTTGGCGATAGCTCAATGCCACCTGAAATCATAAAAGTACAAGAATCATTAGCAAAAGTCTTCATAAATAGTAGCAAAGATGATATCAAAAAAGAGGTAACCATCAAAGAGGCTAAAGAGCTTTTGAAGATTGACGCAAGTGATAAACTACTAGATATGGATATGATAAAAAGTGAAGGACTAAAAAGAGCAGAAGAGGGCGGAATAATATTTATTGATGAGATAGATAAGATTGCTGTAAGTGCTAGTAGCTCAAATAGACAAGATCCTAGCAAAGAGGGAGTCCAGAGGGATTTGCTCCCAATAGTTGAGGGAAGTAGTGTCAATACAAAACATGGCTCAATAAAAACAGATCATATACTCTTCATCTCAGCTGGTGCTTTTCATCTAAGCAAACCTAGTGATCTTATTCCAGAGCTTCAAGGTAGATTTCCACTAAGAGTAGAGCTAAACTCACTAGATGAAGATGCACTCTACTCTATAATGACAAAAACAAAAAACTCAATACTCACACAATATATAGCACTTCTTGATGTGGAGGGTGTAGAGATAGTATTTGAAGATGATGCGATAAGAGCACTAGCTAGGCTTGCTCAAAATGCAAATGAGAAGACAGAAGATATAGGTGCTAGAAGACTTCACACTATTTTAGAGAGGGTTGTAGAAGATATCTCTTTTGATGCTGATATGCACAAAGGTGAGAAGATAGTTATAGATAAAGAGCTTGTCCATAAAAAGCTAGATGACATCATAGAAAATGAGGATGTAGCGAGGTATATACTATAGAATCTACAAAATGCGGCTATGTTTCAGTAGTTGGAAGGCCAAATGCTGGAAAAAGTACTTTTTTAAACTGGATTATTGGTGAACGATTGGCTATGGTATCTCATAAAGCAAATGCCACAAGAAAGAGGATGAATATCATAGCAATGTTTGAAGATACTCAACTTATTTTTATCGACACACCAGGCATACATAAACAAGAGAAGTTGCTCAATCAGTTTATGCTAAAAGAGGTTTTGAGAGCTACGAGTGATTGTGATTTTTTAATATTTCTAGCTCCTGTAACTGATAGTATTGTTCATTATGAGGAGTTTTTGGATAGTATTGGTGAGAAAAAGCACGCACTAATGCTCTCAAAGGTTGACACATCTTCAAATGAGATGCTTTTAAAAAAGATAGAAGAGTACTCAAAATATAAGCATAAATTTTGCGAGCTTATACCTCTTAGTGTGAAAAGAGGAAGTAGTAGGGATGAGATATTAAAAGTTATATCAAAATATATGCCAAGTGCTCCATATCTCTATGATCCAGAGGATTTGACAACATCTACTCTAAGAGATATATACAAAGAGATGATAAGAGAATCTATCTTTGAAAATATAAGTGATGAGATTCCTTATGAGAGTGATGTGATTGTGGATAATGTGGAGGAGGGCGAGAGTCTTGATAAGATATATGCGACTATTGTTTTAGAGAAAGAGAGCCAAAAAGGTATGGTCATTGGCAAGGGTGGAGCCACTATAAAGAGAGTTGGCAAAACTGCTAGAGAGAAGATTGAGAAGCTCCTTGAGGGCAAAAAGGTCTTTTTGAAGCTTTCAGTTTCAGTTCTTAGAGGGTGGAGTAAAAATGAGGAGAATCTTTTAAAATTTGGATATAGGTATAGGGATTAGAGATGAGAAGCATTATTTTTATATTTTTTGTATTAACTAGCTCACTTTTTAGTTCAACTCTGGTTGATTTATACAGAAGTGCTGGGATTGAAGCAGTGGAGAGAGAGCTTATAAAAGAGCTTGAAAGCCAAAAGTATTGGAGAGGCTACTTTGAAGATAGAGATATAAGATTTGGCTATTATGAGAGTAGTGAGTATATTATAGTTGCTGAAAAGTCACCTTTGAAGTTATCTTATTACAAAAGAGATGGGAAAAAAGTAGAGCATATTAGTAGTGTAGATTCTTTTGTTGGTGAGGTTAGAGGTGCAAAGAGAAAAGAGGGGGATTTAAAAACCCCTATTGGTGCTTATAATCTTACAAGAAAACTAGTTGACTTAGATCAGTTTTATGGTCCAATGGCTTTTGTCATATCATATCCAAACCTACTAGATAAGATAAAAAGAAGAGATGGATATGGGATATGGATTCATGGATTGCCACTAAGTGGTGATAGACCAACTGTTACACAAGGATGTATTGCTATATCAAATGATAATATTATAGAGCTTGATAAAAATATAGACCATAAAAAGAGTGTAGTGGTCATCTGGGAGGGTGAGCAAAAAGATGTAAAGAGTGAGGATTTGGAGATTATCATGTCCTCTATCTATCAATGGAGAAGAGCTTGGGAGAAAAACAAGCTAGAAGAGTATCTATCATTTTATGCTGAAGACTTCACTAGATTTGATGGTAAAAAAATTGATGAGTTTAGAGCTATGAAGAGATCAGTTTTTAGGATAGCAAGTGATAAATCTATACTATTTAAAGATTTTGATATAACACCATATCCAAATGAAGAGGGTGATAATCTGTATAGAGTAACATTTTTTGAAGACTATAGAGCTAGTAATTATGAGTTTCAGGGTGAAAAAGAGCTATATGTAAGAGTCGAGGATGGCTCTATGAAGATTGTAGTAGAGAGATGATAAATATTAAGTATAATATATGCAAAATCAATTATAAGGTCGTAATTTATGTGTAATTGATTTATCATAAGATTCTATTAATTAACAAAGGGAGCTAGAGATGGCTGTTAAAATTGCTATAAATGGTACTGGAAGAATTGGTATGACATCAGCTAGGATTGCTGGAGGAAGAGATGATGTAGAGCTGGTTGCACTAAATACAACAGCAGATATTGACACATTGGTTCATCTTTTGAAGTATGATAGCGTACATAGAGGATTTGATGTAGAAAAAATTAGCGAAGATGAGATAAGAATAGGTAAGCAAAAGAGAATAAAAGTTTTTAGCGATAGAGATCCCAAAAAAGTCCCATTTGGTTCAGTAGGTGCTGATGTAGTTTTGGAGTGTACTGGTGTTTTTAAAGGCACTGATGGTGCTGGTGTTCATCTCCATAGCGGAGTTAGAAAAGTTGTCATCTCCGCTCCAGCAGATGGCGAGACTCCAACTTTTGTGATCGGTGTAAATCACAAAGATTACAATGGAGAAGAGGTTATCTCAAATGCTAGTTGCACTACAAACTGCTTAGGGCCTATTGCTAAAGTTCTACATGAAAAATTTGGCATCGAAAATGGTCTTATGACTACAATCCACAGCTACACAAACGATCAAAATCTACTTGATGTAAAACATAAAGACATAAGAAGAGCAAGAGCTGCTGGGCAAAATATGATACCAACGACAACCGGAGCTGCAAAAGCTATAGGGATTGTTATGCCTGAACTAAAGGGCAAGCTAAATGGATTTGCAATAAGAGTCCCAACTCCTGATGTATCTGTTGTTGATTTGAGTGTAAACTTTAAGAGCAAAGTTACAAAAGAGCTAATAAATGAGGCGATGGATGAGGCTTCAAGAGGAGAGATGAAGAATCTTATATTGATAGATAGAGAGAAGAGAGTGTCAAGTGATTTTATAGGATGTGAGTACTCTGCGA
>JAABSR010000053.1 GCA_011390245.1 Campylobacterales bacterium | reverse complement strand
GGATTATACGATGGTTGTAGGTGAGAGTAGTGCGAAGATTCTTGCTTGGTATGATAATGAGTGGGGCTACTCAAATAGGCTAATAGATATGGCAATCCATGTAGGGAGTAATTAATGTTGGTGTTTAAGAACTATTTTAGTACAGATTTTTGTGCATCTGAAGAGAAATTGGAGGAGATTATCTTTGAAAAGATGTTATCTGAAAAAGATAGTGGAGAGATAGGATACTACACTTTGCATGAGAGTCAAAAAGAGACTATAAAAGAGATAGAAGAGTTTAAAAAATCAAATATCCCCTATAGTAAATCATTGATAAAAAATGTAATAGTCATCGGAATAGGCGGCTCATCTTTGGGTGCAAAAGCTGTAGATAATATGCTCTGTTCACTTGAAAATAGAAATGAGATAGAGCTAATATTTTTAGAGAATTGCGACCCTGTAAATCTTGATAGAGAGCTTGAAGGTATAGAGGCAAAAGAGAGTTTAGTTATCACTATCTCCAAATCTGGAGGCACTATAGAGACACTCTCTTTGACAAAATATATTCTTGAAAGATTTGATCTAAAGTTTGGAAGCGAAGAGATAAAAAATCACTTTGTTGTCATCACAGAAGAGGGCTCACCACTAGAGCAGTTTGCTAAAGAGAATAACATCAAAGCCTTTTTTCTTCCAAAAAATGTAGGCGGTAGATTTTCAGTTTTTAGTGCTGTAGGGTTGTTGCCACTTTCACTTGTGGGGTATGATGTAGAGAAGATATTAGATGGTCAAAAAGAGATATGCTCTAGATTTTTTGCAAAAGAGCTTCCAGAGCTTATGAAAAAAGCACACTTCTATACAAAATACGCACATAAATACTCTATAAATGTACTTTTTTCCTACTCAAGCACCCTAAGAGAGCTAAACTCGTGGTATGTTCAGCTATGGGGTGAATCTCTTGGAAAGATAAATGCTCAAGAGAGTAGGGTTGGACTTACACCTATTGGGTTAGTTGGTAGTGTAGATCAGCACTCATTTTTGCAACTTATCGTTCAAGGTCCTGAGGATAAGAGTGTCACTTTTTTAAAGATAAAAGATTTCAAAAACAACAAAACCATCCCAAATATCACTATCCCAAAACTAGAAAAAACTGACTATGTAAACACCAAAATGATGCAAGAGCTACTAAATGCACAATGTGATGCAACTGCTGAGACACTTATTGAGCAAGGAGTGCCAGTTGATGTGATGGAGATTGATTGCTTAAGTGAGAAGAGTTGTGGAGAGTTGATCTATTATTTTGAGCTTCTAACCTCATGTTCTGGGGCTTTTTTGGGAGTTAATACTTACGATCAGCCAGGAGTTGAATTTGGTAAGAAGAGGTTAGTAGAGAAATTTTCATGAAATCTAAATCACTCTACATAGCATCACTACAGAAAAATGCTGGCTCTTTGATAGTCTCCATGGGTATTATGGAGATTTTGAAAAAGAGTTACGCTAGAGTTGGATTTTTTAGACCATTTGTAAAAGATTTGAAAAACGATAAAGATACACTTTTTATGATTGAATTTTTCAATCTTGATATGAAGTATGAAGAGTGTGTAGGTTTTGATATAGATGAGGTAGTGAAAAAAATCTCCCAAAATAGAGAGCATGAACTAATAGAATCCCTTCTTGATAGATTAAATGAGCTTGTAGAGAGATTTGATTTTGTACTTATTGAGGGTCATTGCAAAGAGAGCTTTAGTGCATCACTAGATTTTGATATCAATCTAACCGCAGCTAAAAATTTTGGCTCCATGTTTGTAGCTGTGCTAAATGGAAAAGATAGAGACTCCTCACAAGTTTTAGAAGATGTCAAGCTAGAGCACCAGAGTCTAAGAGATGAGAAGATTTCACATTTTGCTACATTTGTAAATAGGGTAGATTGTAATATTTTAGAGAAAACCCTAAAAGAGAGTAGAAGTTTTAACTACAAATATCCACTTTTTTTTCTTCCAGAAGTAGATGAGCTTGATAGACCTACGCTAAATGATTTGATGCAAAGTATTGATTGTGAACTACTTCTAGGTGAACAAAAAGATCTCAAAAGGGTCATAAGAAATAGCAAAATTGCTGCTATGCATACGGATAATTTCATAGAACATATAGAAAATGGCGATCTAGTTATAACTCCAGGAGATAGATCAGATATCCTTATAGCATCTTATGCAGCACTAAACTCTAGGAATCTAGAGAATATTTCAGGTATTTTATTAACTGGAGGCATCATCCCAAAAGAGTCTATTTTAAATCTTCTAAAAGGCTTTGAAGGAGTGCTAATTCCTATTTTAAGCCTCAAAGATGACACTTGGAGTAGTGCTTTAAAGGTTGAACATATAGAAGCCAAGATAACTCCTAAGAGTGAAAGAAAAATAGCTCTAGTACAAGGACTTTTTAGCTCTTATGTAGATGAAGATGCCATAACAAAAAACCTAAATACAGAGATAGCCTCTGTAGTCACTCCTGCTATGTTTGAGTATGGGCTATTTAAAAGAGCTAAGCTAAATCGCAAAAAAATTGTCCTCCCGGAGAGTGAGGATGAGAGGATTTTAAGAGCTGCTGAGATTTTGATAAATAGAGATGTAGTTGATATCATTCTTATTGGCAAAAAAGAGGATGTTTTGTATAGAGCCTCACAAATTGGGATATCTCTACATGGTGTAGAGATTATAAATCCAAAAGAATCTCCTCTTTTGGAAGAGTTCGCAAAAGAGTTTTATGAGATGAGAAGACATAAAGGACTAAAAGAGGATATAGCTCATGAGGCGATGCTTATACCTACATATTTTGCAACTATGATGGTCTATAAAGATTTAGCTGATGGGATGGTTTCAGGTGCGGTAAATACTACAGCTGATACCATAAGACCAGCTTTGCAGATAATCAAAACAAAACCTGGAATCTCAATAGTCTCATCAGTTTTTTTTATGTGCCTAGATTCTAAGGTTTTAGTCTATGGGGATTGTGCTATAAATCAAAATCCAACCGCAGATGAACTAGCTGAGATAGCTATAAGCTCAGCCCAAACTGCACTGCAATTTGGCATAGATCCAAAAATCGCTATGCTCTCATACTCTACTGGAGATTCTGGAAGTGGAGATGATGTAGATAAAGTCAAATTAGCAACTATGAAAGTAAAAGAGAAAAGAGCTGATCTATTAGTAGAGGGACCTATACAATATGATGCAGCAATTGATTTAAAAACGGCTCAAAAAAAGCTTCCTAACTCAAAAGTAGCTGGTCAAGCAACTATTTTTATTTTTCCAGATTTAAATACAGGCAATAACACCTACAAAGCAGTACAAAGATCAGCAAATGCTCTAGCAATTGGCCCAGTGCTACAAGGGCTAAAAAAGCCAGTAAATGATCTAAGTAGAGGTTGTCTTGTTGCAGATATTGTAAATACTGTAGCTATCACTGCGATACAGGCACAAGAGTGAAGATTTTAGTATTGAACTCTGGAAGTTCATCTATAAAATTTCAACTTTTTATATTGGGTGGAGAACAAACTAGTTCAATAGCTTCTGGTTTTATAGAAAAAATAGCAGAAAATAGTAGCTTTCAGATGATAAAATACTACCTAGATGAGAAAGAGATAAAAAAAGAGTATAAAAAGAAGATAGAGACACACAAAGAGGGTCTTTTGGTAGTTAGTGAGATGCTAAAGAGCTGCTCTTTGCTAGATGATTTTACTCTGCTAGATGGAATCGGTCATAGAGTTGTACATGGTGGAGAGCTTTTTAGTGCAGCGACATTGATTGATGATAACTCTTTAGAATCTCTAAAATCTATCTCACATCTTGCACCTCTTCATAATCCTGCAAATATTACAGGTATTGAAGTGGCTAGAGATTTAGCTCCAAATGTGCCTCAAATTGCTATTTTTGATACATCTTTTCATCAGAGTTTGCCAAAGAGGGCGTATATGTATGCCCTCCCAAAAGAGTGGTATGAGAATCACCATGTAAGAAGATATGGTTTTCATGGAACTTCTCACTTTTTTGTAGCAAAAGAGAGTGCAAAAATATTAGGTAAAGAATTTTATGAGATAAACTTAATAACACTTCATCTTGGAAATGGTGCTAGTGGGGCAGCTATAAAAAATGGAGAGAGTATTGATACATCTATGGGACTAACTCCACTTGAGGGTTTTGTGATGGGTAGTAGATGTGGAGATATAGATCCTGCTATTTTACCATTTATGGCAAAAAAACTAGGATGTGATGTTTCTGAAATAGAAAACTATCTAAATAAAAAAAGTGGACTTTTAGGAATTTGTGGAGAGAATGATTTAAGAGAGATAATAAAAAGAGCAGAAGATGGTGATAAAGATGCCTCTTTGGCTTTAGATATATTTTGTTACAGAATCAAAAAATACATCGGTGCATATACTGTGGCACTAGGCAGAGTTGATGCTATAGTTTTCACTGGTGGGATAGGTGAAAACTCTCCACTTGTGAGGTCAAAAACTTGCGAAGGGCTAGAAGAGTCTATTGGTGCTATATTGGATGAAGAGAGAAATAGAGATGGCAATTTTGTAGAAATTGCAAAAAAAGATAGTAAAATAGAGATATTGGTAGTCAAAACCAATGAAGAGCTAGAGATCGCGATTCAGAGTTCTGAAATTATAAAAAAAGTAAATAAGGAGTTTTTGTGATTCAAGGTATGGCAAGTATAGAGGTTATGAAAGATGTCAAGAGTATAAAAGATATCGATCTTAAAGATCAAAGAGTACTCATTAGGGTGGATTTCAATGTTCCTATGGATGATGATTTTAATATTACTGATGATACAAGAATCAAAGAAGCACTTCCTACGATTAATACTTGTATTGATCATGGTGCAAAAAGTGTGATACTTGTAAGCCACTTAGGAAGACCAGATGGCAAGAGGAATCCTGACTTTTCACTAAAACATGTACTAAAAAGAGTGGAGAGGTTGCTTGATAGAGATGTTGTTTTTATTGATAGTCTAGATGAGGCAAAAGAGGCTTCAAAAGATCTTTGCTCATCTCAGGTCGCACTTTTGGAAAACATTAGATATGAGAGTGGTGAGGAGAGTAATGATGATGAGATTGCAAAAAAACTCTCAGCTCTTTGTGATGTCTATGTAAATGATGCTTTTGGAACTTCACATAGAAAACATAGCTCAACTTATGGTGCTGCAGTACATTCCAAAGTAAAAGTTGCTGGATTGCTTTTGAAAAAAGAGATTGATTCTTTTAGTAAAGCTCTTAGTAATCCTCAAAAACCAATGCTTCTTATCGTTGGTGGAGCAAAAGTCTCATCAAAATTAAAGCTTCTAAAGACGATCATTGGTGTAGTAGATAGGCTAATAATTGGTGGAGCTATGTCAAATACATTTCTTAAAGCACTTGGTTATGATATGCAAAATTCCCTAGTAGAAGATGATCTAGTAAGTGAAGCAGAGCAGATAATGGAGGCTGCAAAATCAGAGGGAGTAAAGCTCTATCTTCCTGTAGATGTAGTCTGCACAGATAATATCAAACATCCAAAAGTTGTAAAAATCACCACAACGCAAGACATACCAGAGGGATTAATTGCAGCTGATATTGGTCCTGCAACTACTACACTTTTTAGAGAGGTTATTAAAGAGTCTCAGACTATTATATGGAATGGTCCTATGGGAGTTTACGAATCTGATAAATTTACAAGAGGAACATTTCATCTAGCCCACTCAATAAGTGATGCCTATGCTTACAGTGTTGTTGGTGGTGGAGATACAGCTGATGCAGTTGATAGAGCTGGAGAGAAGGATAATATGAGCTTTATCTCAACTGGTGGGGGTGCATCTCTAGAGTTGCTAGAGGGGAAAATATTACCAGCTTTTGAGGTACTAGAGAGAAGAAAATAGGCAGGAGATATAGATGCTCATAAACAGAGGAAAAATTTATTAAAGATTGCCTCTTTAAGGAGCAGTTTACTGCCAAAACTCAAAATAGCCAAAAAAGCAGTGATTGTTTCCTCAAAGGGCAGTGATTGTTTCCTCAAAGGGCGG
>JAABSR010000005.1 GCA_011390245.1 Campylobacterales bacterium | reverse complement strand
TAGCTAGATTTTGTACTTACTTCATTGATATAGTTTATCTCTTCAATTTTTGGAGAAGAATCTAATATCTTTTTTAGTTCATCTTTTGAGCTTATCTCACTAGATGCTACCATCATCATAGCACCCTCATTTCTAAGCATTTTTGTAAGAAATCTACTATCAAGTCCAGTGATACCTAAAACACCATGTCTTTTGAGCAAAACATCCAAGCTCTCTTCTGCTCTAAAATTTGAGTAGTTTGGGTTATAATTCCTTGTGATGATTCCTTTGCAAAATGCATTGCCACTCTCCATATCAGAGCTATTTGCACCTACATTTCCTATCTCTGTCATTGTAAAAAGTATAAACTGACCAGCATAACTAGGATCAGTTATTATCTCCTGATAGCCGCTCATAGAAGTGTTAAACACTGCTTCACCTACAGATGTGCCCTCAGCCCCAAAACTAAATGCTTCTAAAAAAAGTCCATTTTGAAAATACAACCACGCTTTCTTCAAATCTCTCATAGAAAACCTTTTCTCTTTAATTCCTCTTCATAAAGCTTTTGAAAAACCAACTCATACTCCTCAGTACCTTGAATAAGCTTTCTTTTGTAATGCCCAATCTTCTCTATAACAACATCCTCAATCTCTTCAAATGACTTCATGTATCCATCTATACCTTTGAAAATTATATTTCTAATAATATTCTCAGATACATCAAAATCTATCAAATCATCTTGAATTAAATGATCCAACATCGCATGAGATAAAGAGTTGTATCTATCATCCCAGTTTAGGATAAAATCCTCCTCCTCAGCTACCTTTTTTTTTGCCATCCAAAAAAGCTGTCTCTCATCTAGTCTCATAAACTCTATCTCTTCTAGATTCTCTTCTAAAATATTTTTGACCTTCTCTTCTATTGCCATCTCTTCATGAATATTTTTTTCTATAAGATTTTGTGCTATTTTGGCTATTGGCTCAACACCTGAAGTAAGCGTTACATACTTAGACTGTGCTAAATCTAATGCTATTTTATTTGCGACATATGGTGCGTGCGGCAGTCTTAATCTCATACTTCAACCCTCTTTTAATTTGTGGCGATTATAGCCAAATAGAGGTAAATTTCTGATTATACAAAAGTGTTAGCCGTCCAAATCACTTAGAGGCGTTGACTTCAAAAGGCGGTCCAATCCTCAAAAGTGCAGTTAAATCAGATGCATTTTGAGGATTCATCTTGGCTAAGATTTTGCCCATATCTTGGGGCTTTAGAGAAAAAAGTATTGCTGCTGCCTCTTTTTTGTCTAGTGCTTCTAGTATTGGAGCAGCTTTTGAATCTTTCATCTTGGCATAAGTTTCGGATATTTTGTCATCTTTTGATTTTTTTATCGCATCTAAAAGCTCTCTATTCTCTTCTAGCATTCTTTTTATGTTTGCCTCTTTATCCTCTATTTTTGCCATTGTATTATTTATATCTTGCTCTTTTTCTCTAAGAAGTGCCTCTCTTTTATCAAGTATATCCTGAGTTGCAGCCTGAAGTGCTTGAAGCATCTGCTGTTGTTCATCAATTTTTTCTATTTCAGCTAGTAGTTCATCTTTTTTTTCTTCAAATATTTTATTACAATCAACTAGATTGCTCTCTTGTGATAGGATAGAGATAGGTAGAAAAAAGAGTGCAACAAAAAGAAGTGATCTCATCCTCTGCTCCTATTGTTATATAAAATTGTTGAAACCTCATCTAGCTCTTTTGCTTCGGCAATCTTTTTGGCTTTTAGAATCTTCTCAACCTCTAAACTATTTAGATATTTTGCCTTCTCAACCTCTAAATTTAAAGCTCTAAATTCACTTTTTAACATCTCTAGTTCTCCTCTTAGCATCTCTAGCTCCTCTTTTGAGCTATCTATTTGAGAGTAGATTACTGATCTTGTATTTTGCATCTGCAAAAACAGATTGAAACTCCCCTCTTTTGGAATCTCCAATCTTCCTAACTCCAAATATTGTAACTCCAAAAAGGTCTTTTGTCTGTTTATCTTGGCATTGTGAGATGTGATCTTGATTTCACACTCCTCTGCCTTTCTCTTTTTTACCATCAAAAGTTTTGAGAACTTAGTGTCCATATATAACTTAAGTTACTATTATAGTATCATCTCTATCTGGGCTAGTAGAGACTATCCCAACTTTTACCCCTACAATCTCTTCTATCTTTTTAATATATTTTTTTGCATTTTCTGGAAGTTTTTCAAGTTCTCTTACTCCACAACTCTTATCAAACCCATCAAACTCTTCATATATTGGAGTGATATTTTCTATATCAGCAGGAAGAAAATCTATCCTCTCTCCTTTGTACTCATAAGCTACGCAAACCTTTATCTTTGCAAAACCATCTAAAACATCTAACTTCATAAGAGATAGCTCATCGCATCCATTTAGCCTACAAGCATACTTCACTGCTACTGCATCAAACCAGCCACATCTTCTAGGCCTCCCAGTAGTTGTGCCATACTCACCTCCAGCATCTCTAAGCCTATCTCCATCTCCTCCAAAATCCTCTGTAGGAAAAGGGCCATTTCCAACCCTAGTGCAATATGCTTTGACTATGCCAGTAATTTTTCCTATATCTTTTGGAGAGAAGCCAGTCCCATTGCAGGCTCCAGAAGCTATAGTGTTTGAGCTAGTAACAAAAGGATATGTTCCATGATCTATATCTAGCATCGAGCCTTGAGCACCCTCTAGCAGTATTCTTTTGCCACTATTTTGAGCATCCCAAAGCATCTTTGTAGTATCTACTATAAATGGAGCTAGCTTTGATTGAAAGCCCAAGAGTATCTCTTTTATGTCGCTTTCTTGTGGTATCTTTATATCTAAAGAGTTGAAAAACTTTTTATTATCTTCATAGTATCTCCCTACTCTTTTAGTAAGTTTATCCACATCATAAAGCTCTATGATTCTAAAGCCTGATCTAGATATCTTATCAGCATAACAAGGGCCAATCCCCTTCCCAGTAGTTCCTATGGCATCTCCCTTTTTTTGCACCTCTTTTGCACGATCAAGCTCTTCGTGGTGAGGGAATATTATGTGTGCCTTTGAAGAGATAAAAAGTCTATTCTCTAGATTCTCAAACTGCTCCATCTCCTTTATAAGTGCTTGTGGAGATACCACTACACCATTTCCTATGATATTTATCTTATCTTTATAAAGTATTCCTGAAGGAATTAGATGAAGTGCATATTTTTTTCCATTTGTCACTATGGTATGCCCAGCATTGTGACCGCCTTGATATCTTACTACAAAATCATACTTTTTTGCCAAAAGATCAACAACTTTTCCCTTCCCCTCATCTCCCCACTGGATTCCTACTATTAGGTCTGCTCTATTTTCCATCATCTCTCCAAAATATGTTCAACAACTCTATCTGTGTAGATTGCAAATCCATTTGATTCTATCTCTTCAAATCTATAGCCTCCGCCTACTGCAAGAGTGCTATTTTTATCAAACATCCTAAAATATAGCCCATCATAATACTCCATAGGGGAGTAGTAAAGTGGTGCTATAGCAATATTTTTATAATTTAGATTTTTAGTAGCAACTAGAAGTTTCTCTAGCTCCTCTTTTAAAAAATCTGGCGTATCTGCTATGGTAGATTCTAGTTGCTCTTGATTTTGTGATCTCAAAAGCTTATGAAGCCATCCATGTTTGTTCTCCAATATCTTCTCTACATTTCCACTCAAAAAAAGCTCTATATCCAAACCGCACTCTTTTTGTATCAAAAGTGGGATTTGCATATTAGAAACTTGCAAAATAGGAGTGATCTCAAAGCTTTCAAAGATCTCAACTAAAACTTTTAGTGATTGGAATATATCTTGATCATCAATATTTTCTACACCTATTTGATGTATTTCATTTGTAGGGTATTTGTAGATTGGTTGGATATAAAACCACCTCTTGTGGTCTAAGTTTTTACCAACCCTTTTGAGAACTATTTTTATCACATCTATGGTACTATCATTTCTCAAAGCTATCAAAAAATTTTGCTCGTTTGAAAGTCTTAATATCTCATTTTCATCTCTTCTATTTGAGTGTTTATGGTATGAAAAAATTGGAGTTAAAATCTCCTCATACCCATTTTTGTACAAAATCTTGCAAGCTTCACTCTCTATTTGTCTCTTTATTTTTGCACTTTTTGCAAAATATAGCTTGCTTCCTTGAGGGATTTCATGCTCTAAAATCACATATTTCCTTGTCGGTTTTGGATAGTTTAGTAAAAATTTTAGCACAATCTATTTAAAATAGCATTTTTACAACAAAGGAGTATGAATTGGTTAGCAGACATTTACTTAGTCCAAAAGGTCAAGCTAGATATGACAAAATTTTAGATATTGCAACAGAAATCTTTTTTGAGTTAGGCTATGAGAAGTGCTCTTTAAATGATATAGTAAAAAGAGCAGGCGGATCGCTTGCTACGATTTACAAATACTTTGAATCCAAAGAGAAGCTTCTACTATCCATTTTAGATAGAAAGATAGAGCTATTTTATTTGGAGTTTAGAGATTGTGAGAAGTTTTATGGAAACTCTATGAGAGAAAATCTGACATTTTTTGCCAAAGTGTTCCTAGGAGTACTCTTTAGCAAGGAATCTATACTTTTTTATAGAATAATCGTTGCAGAATGTGCAAGAGAGGGTGAAAATATAAGCAAAGAGTTTTATGAAAATGGTCCTCTAAAAGTCAAAGATTTACTAATAAGGATTTTAAAACATCACGCCAAAAAAGGTGAACTCAATATAGAAAATTATGAGTATGCTGCTGATAGATTTATAGTGCTCATAAAAGAACCTTACCACTTTAGACTAATCATAAATGTTGCAAACTCAAAAGAACTACTTGAGAACATAGATAAAATCATAGAAGCTGGAATAGATGATTTTTTACGATTAACTAAATAATAATTTTAACAATACCTCTCACCCGCTTCTTTTAGCTCTTCAAATAATATTATATAAAGAAATTACGACAATTTTACGACAATTTTAATGTATGATTATTCATCACCAAAAATATCGTAGTTGTTTTTTTATTTTGCAAAAAAAACTGTAAAAAATAAGCACTAGTGTGTTTATTCAAAAGAGGAGATTAATCATGGGTGCTTTCAATGATATTATTTTTGCTGATGAGCAAGAGCAGGAGATAGTAGCAAAAAATAGATGGAAAGTTTTGATAGTTGATGATGAAGAACAGATTCACTCGGTCACAAAAATAGCCCTTAGAGGATTTGTTTATCAAAATAGAGAGATTGAGTTCATAAGTGCTATGAGCTCTCTTGAAGCAAAAGAGATACTTCAAGAAGAACCTGATATTGCTCTTATTCTTTTAGATGTAGTTATGGAGAGTGAAAATGCGGGCTTAGAGCTTACAAAATATATAAGAGATGAGCTAAAAAATAGCATCACAAGAATCATCCTAAGAACTGGGCAACCTGGTCAAGCACCAGAGAGAGAGGTTATTTTAAAGTATGATATAAATGATTACAAAAATAAGTCCGAGCTAACATCTCAAGGGCTTTTCACCGCTACAGTCTCAGCAATCCGCTCATACATGGATATCTACTCACTAAATGTAAGCAAAACTGGACTAGAGGAGATTATTAAAGCAACATCTTCTATTTTGGAAAAGAGATCTTTTGAGAGTTTTATAGAGGGTGCTTTATTGCAGATATTGGCCTTTATGAAAGATGCAAAAAATGCCCTCTATTGTACAAATATGGGTAGCAGCATAGACAATATTGGCGACTTAGAGGCCATATCATGTATTGGTGATTTTAAAGACAAAAAGGGTCAAAAAATCAAAGAGTTCGTAGGTGAAGAGAATTTAAATATCATTACAAAACTCATAAAAGCGAAAAAAAATCCATCGGTATTAGATAAATATGTAGGATATTTCAAAGGTGTAAATGAGAGAAATAACCTTATCTATATTGAACTTGATAGGGAACTTTTAGAGCATGAGATAACCATTTTGGATCTTTTTATGTCAAATATATCAGTAGCTCTTGATAATGTAGAACTCATCTCAGAGACCAAATCAAATCAAGTAGAGATACTAAACATGATGGGAAATCTAGCAGAAAACCACTCAAAAGAGACAGGCTTTCATATCAAAAGAGTGACTGAATATGTCTATCTACTTTGCAAGCTTTATGGACTAAGTCAAGAGGAGTGCGAAATGGTAAAAGAGGCAAGTGCTATACATGATATAGGGAAACTTGTAGTGCCAGATGAGATACTAAATAAAGCCTCTAAACTCACGGCCGAAGAGTTTGAAGAGATAAAAAAACACTCCTCAATCGGCGGAGAGCTTCTACTTGGATGCAAAGGAAAAATCCTAAGACTTGGTGGAATCATAGCAAAAGAGCACCATGAAAAATACAATGGCAAAGGTTATCCCAATGGGCTTAAAGGTGAAGAGATTCATATCCATGGGAGGATTGCGGCAATTGCTGATGTTTTTGATGCACTAACTCACAAGCGATGCTACAAAGAAGCTTGGGAGAGAGATAGAGTAGTTGAGCTTTTCAGCAAAGAGAGAGGTGAGCATTTTGATCCACATCTTTGTGACCTCTTTTTGGAAAATATTGATAAATTTTATGAAATAAGTGAAACTTTCAAAGATTAGGAGCTAGAAGATGGAGCATACAATAAATGAGACATGGATAATATTTGCAGCAATCTTAGTCTTTTTGATGCAAGCTGGTTTTGCACTTTTAGAGACTGGGCTTGTGAGAGCAAAAAATACCATAAATATCTCTTTAAAAAATGTCATAGATGTCACAATCGCAGGTATTGCTTTTTGGTTTATCGGCTATGGGATAATGTTTGGAGATAGCTATTTTGGTATTTTTGGTGGTGAAAAGTTTCTTTTTTCTTCAGATGAATATGCCTTTTTCTTCTTTCAGCTAGTTTTTGCTGGAACTGCTGCTACGATTGTGAGTGGAGCAGTTGCGGAGCGGATGAGCTTCAAGGGCTATGGGCTTCTTTCACTTGCTGTATCGATACTTATCTATCCAATTTTTGGGCATTGGGCTTGGAATGAAAATGGGTGGCTCAACAACTTAGGCTTTATAGATTTTGCAGGAAGCACAGTAGTGCATGCTGTTGGTGGACTTGTAGGACTTGTGGCAACTATCTATATTGGTCCTAGACTTGGAAGATTTGATGAGCATGGAAATCCTACAAAAATTGCACCATATAATCTCACACTTGCTACTTTGGGTGTGTTTATTCTTTGGTTTGGTTGGTTTGGATTCAATGGCGGAAGTACACTTGAAGCAGGAGGGGGAGTTTCTAAAATAATTGTCAATACATTTCTCTCAGCGGCTGCTAGTGTTGGAGTAGTCACACTTCTTATGACATTTACAAAAGATGTCATAGCAGTTGAAAAGGTGCTCAATGGAGTCCTCTCAGGTCTTGTGGGTATTACTGCTGGGTGTGCAATAGTTGAACCTGGTGGAGCCATTGCTATAGGTGCTATGAGCGGGGTTTTAGTCTATTTTCTAGATGATTTGCTCTTGAAATACAAAGTAGATGATCCAGTTGGTGCAGTAAGCGTGCATGCTGGAGCTGGAATTTTTGGGACTGTTGTTTTGGTCTTTTTTGGAGATATAGCACTTCTACCAACTGGAGATAGAATCACCCAACTTGGGGTGCAGATAGTTGGGGTTTTAAGTGCGGTGATTTGGGTTGCTTTGAGTGCTTGGGTGTGCATTAAAATACTAGATAGGTTTTTAGGGCTAAGAGTCTCTGCTGAAGATGAGGAGCTTGGATTAAATCTTGTAGAACATGGTGCAAAGATGAGCTGGTATGAGACAATAAAGACAATAAAAACAATAGTAGATAATGGTGACCTCTCAAAAAGAGCACATGTAGAGAGTGGCACTGAAGATGGTGAAGTTGCAAATGCATTTAATAAAATGCTAGATGATTTACAACAAAAAGTGATGATACTCAAAGATGTATCAAATGGCAACTTTGAACAAAAGATCATCACACCAAGAAGCAATGATGATGTACTAAGCATTTCAATAGCTATGATGGTGGAAAGCCTAAAAAACATGATGGAGGAGCTAAAAGATAAAAGCAAAGAGCTAGAGGCTTTTAATTTGAGGCTAGAAAAAGATGTCAAAGATAGAACTTATGAACTTGAACAGAAAAATAGGTCTCTAGAGATGACGATTGTAGAGCTAAATGAGACAAAAAATCAACTCATAGAATCTGAAAAGATGGCTCAACTAGGCTCGCTAGTAGCAGGTGTAGCACATGAGATAAATACTCCTGTTGGAGTTGGGGTGACTGCATCTACCCATCTGCTTGATGAGTGTAAAGATTTCAAAAAACTCTATGAAAATCAGAGCATGAAAAAATCAGACCTAGAAAATTTTATAGCAAATACCTTAGAGAGTAGTGAGATAATATACACAAATCTAAACAGAGCTTCAAGGCTTATAAATAGCTTCAAACAAATAGCTGTAGATCAATCAAATGATAGCCTAAGAGAGTTTGACTTAAAAATCTATCTTCAAGAGATTATTAGCTCTCTAAATCCAGAGATTAAAAAGAAAAAAATAAAAATCACTTCAAAATGTCCTGATGATTTTATCGTCTCTAGCTATCCAGGTGAATTTGCTCAAATTATTACAAACTTTATAACAAACTCACTCATGCATGGATTTGACAAAGATGATGAGGGTGAGATAGATATAGATATAGAAAGAGATGGGGAGTTTATCTCATTAGTCTATAGAGATAGTGGCAAGGGAATCCCACAAGAGCATATCGATAAGATTTTTAATCCATTTTTTACCACCAAAAGAGGTCAAGGTGGAAGTGGTTTAGGGTTGCATCTTATCTATAATCTCATAACTCAAAAATTTAAAGGTACTATTTCATGCAAAAGTGAAATTGGCAAAGGAGTGGAGTTTAGGGTAAGAATCCCAAGTAGCAGCAACTAAATCAAATCGTGGAAAGCCTATAGCCTAGAGTTGAGACGCTCTCTATATCAATGAGTGGAACTTTTTTCCTTATGCGATAGATAATATCTCTAAGAGCTGAGGTATCATCTGCATGCTTTTGCCACACTGTAAGGGCTATCTCTTTTTGCGAGACTACCCTATTTGCTCTTTTGCATAAGAGATTTATCACCTCAAGCTCCCTAGCACTCAATTTTACTGCTCTGTTTTTGTCATAAAGTGTTTTGTACTCAAAGTTAAAACACAAATCTTTTGAAATCTCAAGAGTACTTGACTCTTCTGTAGTCAAAGAGGCATCTGAGATTTTTGCTTCTGCTAGAGATAGAGCTATCTCTATATCTTTACATGTAAAAGGCTTTGAAAGATAGTCTAGTGGTTTTGTAAGCGAAGCATCTTTTAGTGTCTCTTTATTGTTGTATGCAGTGATATATATATGCTCAATATTTTGTTTTAGATTATTTATCTTTTTGGCTAGTGATATCCCATCAACTCTACCTTCAAGGTTTATATCCAAAAATAGTAGCTGAGGTTTTAACTCTATGACTTTTTTTAGAGCATCCTCTCCATTATCCGAACAAAAAAGCACTTCACATCCAAGCTCTTGAAGTACTTCTGCAACAAAAGAGGCAGTAATATACTCATCCTCTACTACAGCAACTTTAAGTGGGCGGGACATAGACAAACTCCATATAAAATTTTGTTCCTCCATCATAGGTGATAGAGTACTTTGCTTCTGTAAGTTTTTTTATCATCTGCTTGACTAGCTTTAGACCAAGAGAGGTTGAATTTTTATTATAATCTATATTATCGCACTCTCCATCATCAGATATTTCTATTTTCATAACATAATTTATAAATGTTAGATTTACAAATATTAGAGATGAATCTGTATTCTTAAATGCATGTTTTATTGAATTTGTAACAATCTCAACGACTATTATACCAATACTAATTGCAGTATCGGTATCTAAAGCTATATCATCAATAGTTTTTATTATTTTGATATCTTGAGCAGATATACTACTTATTATAGAATCTGTGAGCTTTGTTATGTATTCGCTAGAGGAGATCTCGTTTAGATTTTTAGAATCATACAAAAGCTCATGCACCAGAGACATAGACTGGATTCTGTAAGATACATCATTTAGTATTGCTTTTGCTTCGCTTGATTCTATCTTGTTTGATTTGAGCCACAATATGCTAGTGATTGTTTGAAGATTGTTTTTGACCCTATGATATACCTCTTTTAGTAAAAACTCCTTTTCGCTAAGTGCTTTTTTTAGTCTATTATTTGAAATTGAGAGATCATCTAGGCTTTTTGCAATATCAACTTTTAGCTTATCAGCCTCATTTCTTTTGAGTTCTGCAAGCTCTTTTGATGTTGATATCTGCATACTTTTCATCTCATTTATCCTATAAGCCAACAAAAAAGAGAAGAGCAATATCTCAATCAAAGAGCCAAATATAAATGAGAATTTTGAGAAGTAAGAGAACTCAATAAGCCCCATAGCCAGGAGTGAAACAAAATTCATAAAAAGCAGATATATACCAAGTGCTAGGATATATAGTCTTGCTATCTTCACTCCTTTTGTTAGTGCATAGATTGCAGCATATATCACAAAAGGGAAATAGAAAACGCCCAATAGATTTGTCAGAAAATAGCCAACTTTTAAATCTATCAATATTATAACTGAGAAGAGCAGAAGAAGTATTGCAAAAATATTAAAAATCACTTTTAGCTTTTGTGATAATCTATCAATATTTAATACATATCTACTAAATAGAGTAAAAAAGAAAAATGCCAAAGGCGTACTTGCATGGAGACTGTATATAGTCTCGCCACCAAAAAAATATATAGCATACCCACTATATAGGAGTATCCAGAGTCCAAAAATTAAACTATATCCAACATAATATATATAGCTTTTATCTCTTAGGGAAAAATAAATAAAAAAGTTATAAGCAACCATGATGGCAATAGCTCCAAAATAGAAGAAAAATAGAGCAGTTCTTATCATGTTTTTGAGATAGATGCTATCATTATCATATAGTGCAAATGAGCCATAAGAGGTAAATTTTGAACTATAGTTAACATAGACTGTTTTGGCTGAATTGGGCTGAAACTCTAGGGGCATTGTTGGTAGAAAATATCTATCATCCATTGCCTCTTTGATATTAGCAAGTCCGCTTGGAAAAACACTTAGAGAATCCTCATCCTCAACATAAAAGATGATACTATCTGCAAAAGGCTCACTAAACTCCAATAAAAGCTCAACACTTCTTGAAGAGCTATTGTTGAAATCCAATTTAAACCAATAGTTTCCATGCGTATAGCCAAAAGCAAAATTTGAAGTCTCTAATCTCTTCCACTCCTTAGCCTCTTTCACCACCTCAAAACTATACTCTCCCTCTAGGTAATGCATAGGGAAATCCCTAAAAACACTACCCTTGCTCACATCTAGAGCATTTAGAGTCGTAGAAAATAGCATAAAAAACAGAAAAGCAAAAAATGATAGCTTCACTGTTTTACTCAAACTCTTATGCAAATTTTATCCAAAGATAGTGAGTGAAGTAAGTGGATTTTACCTATTGTGCTTATATTATTTTTCATAAATAGATTCTAGTATAATATTGTCTTAATAATGTCTTAATAATGTCTTAATAATTCATTTTTTGAAAAGATATGAGTTTAAAAATTAGTAGATTTGGGTTTACAAAATAGATGGAGATGGTTATAAAAAGCAAGCTACGCTAAATCGCATAGAGGATGCCCCCTATGCGATCTCTATCTTTTTGGCGTCACTTTTTGTCTTTTTTGGTATAGATATCTCTAGCACACCATCTTGTGCATTTGCTCTTATCCCCTCTTGATCTGCATTTTCAGGAAGTGTAAAAGCTCTAGAAAATCTCCCATAAAAACTCTCTAATTTGTAATATTCATCTTTCTTATCCTCATTTTTTAGTTTTCTCTCACCAGATATTGTCAGGACATTATTATTCAAATCTACAGAGATTTTATCCTTTTCAACTCCTGGGAGATCGACCTCTATAGTATATTCCTTCTCATCTTCTCTAGTATTTACCGAAGGTGAAAATGAGGACACTGCAGATTCTACACCTCTCTCATTGTCATTTACAGAGGTCATAAACTTTCTCTCTAAATCTCTCAACTCCTTAAATGGATCAAATCTTGTCACATACATAGCAACCTCCTTCTTAGCTAATTTAAGTTATTTTATTCATTAAAGTTGACATACTTGATATCAACTTGCAGAATTATAGAAAATTTTTTTGTATATGTCAAGACTTTTTTGTATATTTTTAGCATTATTTTATATAGAGTGCTAAATATTTTAATGATTCTTTTGAGATTTGAGCGAGCAGTTAGAGAAAATATCTATTTAAGTTATTTGCAAGAAATCTAGGTGGTGGAGAATAGCGGGTTCGAACCGCTGACCCCAACGCTGCCAGCGTTGTGCTCTCCCAGCTGAGCTAATTCCCCATATTGAATTGGAGAGGTATTTTACACTTTTTTAGCTGATGAGTTGTCCACTTTGAGGTATTTGTATTGTAAAAATTGAGCCATTATTGCTATTTTTAGCAGAGATATTGCCTTTTAGATTCTCTTTTATTATCATCTCTGAGATATAAAGTCCAAGACCTGTGCCATTTTCACCTTTTGTGGTGACATAATTTTTAAAAAGCTTCAGAGGTAGCAATCTCTCATCTATACCGCCGCCACTGTCTTCTATCTCTATGATACAACTCATCCTATCTTTTGTCGTAGATATTGTGATATATCTATCTTTTATCTCCCTTTGCAAAAAGACATCTTTTGAGTTTGAGAGAATATTTAAAATAACTTGCTTAAACTCATTTACACTACCCCTACTTTTGCATTCGCATCTTTTATCAAATCTTATATCAATCTCTTCCTCTTTAAATTGCACATCTACTAGTTCTATTACATCATCTATCATCTCTTCTACATTAAGCTCTTCATCTAGTTTTGAAGGGCGAAAAAAATCTCTAAATTCATTCATAGTCTCGACCATGAAATCTATCTGTTTTTGTACCCCCTTTTCAACCTCTAAAAGCTCTTTTTTGAGCTTTCCTTCTATTTTGTAGTCATCTATCAAGTCATCGATTTTGTCAACTATAAGAGATATAGTATTTATTGGCTGTTTCCATTGATGTGCAATACTCCCTATCATCTCTCCTAAAGCTGCCATTTTTGAAGATTGGATCAAAACCTCTTGTTTCTCTAGTAGCTCTTTGCTTTTTTGCTCTATAAGTCTCTTTAGATCTCTATTTTGAGTATCCTTACCTCTTTTGTCTCTATTTTTCTTTTGTTGTAATTTTTTCCAAGCTCTACTCAAAGGAGTCTCTATATCTGTTTTTTACTTCCAAAAATAGATCAAAGTTTTTAATAAAAAGATCACACAAAGTTGGGTCAAAGATTTTTCCTCTTTGCTCTTTTATAAAGCTATAAATTTTCTCAATAGGCCATGCCTTTTTATAACATCTATCACTTCCTAGCGCATCAAATACATCAGCAAGTGAGGTAATCCTACCATAGATATGAATCTCTTCTCCCTTTAGCCCTCTAGGATATCCACCGCCTTGCCACTGCTCATGATGCTCTCTAGCAACTATTGCAGCAGTTTTAAAAAGTCTTCTTTTGCTGTGTTTTAAGAGTTCATACCCTATCTCTGAGTGTCTCTTCATCACCTCCCACTCATCGCTCTCAAGTTTTCCTGGTTTATTGAGTATTGAGTCAGGAATCGCTACTTTTCCTATATCGTGTAGTGGAGATGCATATTTTAAAAGCTCCCTCTCCTCTGGCTTCATTCCAATAAGCTCTGCTAAAATATATGAGTACTCAGCTACTCTTTTTACATGATTGCCAGTCTCTTTGGAGCGAGATTCACCAATTGCACCAATAGTAAAAATCACCTCTTTTTGCGTGCTCTCTATCTCTTGGTTTAACTCTACAATCTCTGAGATATCATGCATTACAATTATGGTTTCACTATATTTTCCATCAAAATCAAATAGATGCGAAAGACTCAAATCAAAAAACTTCTCTACTCCATCTTCACATCTAATTTTTGAAGTCCCGCTCCACTTATCTCGCCTCTCTATTGCCTCTTTGATAGCCTTGCTGACATCATCTTCACACACAATATCATGAATATTGATGCCTGAAAGCTTATTTCTACTAAATCTAGAAATCTTTAAAAAACGCTCATTGAAAAATAGTATCTTCCCAGAGCTATCACATCTTATTATCATCACCAAAGTATTTACAGCATCCTCATATTGAGCCATGTGTTTCATACTCTCTCTTAGATCATTTTTGGCGTAGAAAAGCTTCTCTTCTGTGTTTTTTCTATACTCTTCTAGTTCTGTTATATCATACCTTAGTGCCACATACTCTATTATCTCTCCGCTATTATCCAGTATTGGCATAATCGTTGCATCTACTATGTAGTATGAGCCATCTTTTTTTCTATTTTTTACCTTGCCTCTCCATACCCTTTTGGCACTAATAGTCTCCCAAAGATCTCTAAATGCCTCTTTATCCATATCTTTATGTCTTATTATATTGTGATTTTTTCCAATAAGTTCCTCTTTTGAGTATTGGGAAATATCACAAAACTTCTTGTTGACATATGTTATCACTCCACTTGTATCAGTTTTTGTGACAATTGCAGAGAGATCTACAATTTTTTGATACTGACTTAGTAGATTTTCTTGCTCTTTTATCCTCTCCCTATCTTTAATAATTTTTGAAAATCTTCCAATAGTCTTTTTTATCTTTGCAAAATCATAAGGCTTTGGCAAAAAAGCATCTATACCTATCTCAAAAGCCTCTGAGAGCACATCATCATCGCTTAGAGCAGTTACAAGTATGACAAAAACATCCTCATTATTCTCCTTGATAAGTCTTGAAACTTCAATGCCCATCATTTTTGGCATGTAGTTATCAATTATTACAATTTGTGGTCTGTTTTTTTTATATAACTCCCAAGCCTCTTCTCCATCTTTTGCTAAAAAAAACTCTTTTGAAATTTTCTTGAGGATTGTTGATGTGGCTAATAAAATCCGCTCATCATCTTCAGCAAAAAGAATATCATATTTAGCTCCATTATCTTTCAAGCTACTCTCCCATCTCTTTAGGAATCACAAGGGGAACCACTATGCAAAATTCAGCCCCATCTTTATTGTTTTTGGCCTCTATAGTCCCTCTCATTGATTTTTCAACAATCATTTTAGTTATGCTTAACCCAACGCCTGTACCACTCTTTTTTGAGCTATTGTATGGATTGAAAATATTTTCAAATATCTCATCTTTTATTCCACCGCCATTATCTAAAACTCTTATATGAGCATTAGAATTAGCAAACTTATATTGAATTAATATCCTACCATCTTTATGTCCTCTCTCCTCAAATGCATCCAAAGAGTTGTTGAAAAGTATTAACAATAAATGGACAAACTCATTTTTAAATCCTTTGATATATTTTCTCTCACCGCTTAGATTCTCTTCTATAATTTCAGCTTTTATCTTCATCACTCTATGGGTTAAAATTGTTTTTACTACCTCTAAAGGCTCACCTATTTCAAAATATACATGCTCTTTATTTGGTTTAAAAAATGACATAAAATCTTTAATCGTTCCTGACATAAAATTTATTTGATCTTTGGCTCTATCTCCTAATTCCAACAATCTTTTGTCATTATCTAAAGATTCTTTTAGTTCATCTATGCACATTGAGATAATTGTAAGTGGCTGATTCCATTGATGAGAAATAGCTCCTATCATCTCCCCCATCATCGCCATTTTTGAGCGCTGTATCAGCTCAAGCTCTAAGATTCTTTTCTCACTCTCTATCTTGTCAATCTCTAATCTTTTGCCAATATCTAAAAGCTTATCAATCAAAAGTGAGAAATCTATTGGCTTTAGAAGAAAAGATTCTACTCCAATCTCTATAGCTTTTATAAACTTATCTGTATCATTATGTGCAGAGATGAGGACTATGGGTTGGTCTCTATTTAACTCTTTTATCCTTTTTGACATCTCAAGACCACACAAATTTGGCATAGTAATATCGCTCAAAACTATAGAGTATTTGTCCATATTTTGGACATAAATATCTAGCCCATCTCTACCATTTTTTGCACTATCTACATCTTTGAAGAAGCTACCCAAAAAAGTTGCCGTACTCTCTCTAAAGTCATCATCATCCTCTATAAGAAGTATAGATTGATTTTGAGCATATTTTAGTTTTTGCTTATCCATTAGATTCCTAAAAACATATTTGAAACATTATAGCAGATTTGAAATAGTAAGGCTACTTTTTCTGTTCATGAATTTTTATCTCAGGGCTCTCTCCCTCTTTTTTGATTTTTAGCTCCTCATCTTCGATGATTTTGTAGCTTCTGACGAAATTTAAAATCTCAATCTTTCTAAAATCTTCTCTTAGCTTTTGAATTACTAAAGTCTCAGCAAAAAAAGATATAGACAAAATAGCGATAATACTTATTAAAACAATCTTCCCCAAGAGTTCACCTTTTTTAGTTACTACCTACTAGTTTAGCCAAAATAAAAACAAGCTGAAATTAAATATCTTAAAAAATTATAAAAGCTTTAATTGTATTATATCCTAGATTTGTGTCACTTTTCAAATGAACAAAATAAGAAAGATTAAGTATCTAATATATATAATCATTCATAATATTGAAAAAATGAGGGGTAATTTTGTTGATTAAGTTCTTAGCCACTCTTCTAATCTTTACTGCTCTCAACTCATTTGGAGATGGAAACTCAAAATATGATATAGGAGTAGTCTATTGGAGTAAAACAATAGAGTGCCAACTACTTATGAGAGATGGTTTATACCAAAAAGCTATAGAGATAGATAAAGAGGCGCAGGCAAAAAACAAAAGAGGAATAAATCTCATAGAGCAATATGGTGGAGATGGCGAAGAGGGGATCAAAAATCAAGTAAGCATTATGGATAACTTTATCAAAGAAGGTGTCGATGCCCTAATAGTCCAACCCATGGATAGTGCAGCTCTTAAGAATTCTTTGCTTGAAGCAAATAGAAAAAATATCCCTGTTATTACATACGATGGATACATTATGGGAAAAGGTGAGATCGCCTCATACATAGTGTCTGATAATTTTATGCTTGGATATTATGATGGTGAATATATAGCATCTATGTTTGAAAATAGCAAAAATCTAAAAATAGTGATACTAGATTACCCATATCAACAAAACGCTATAAAAAGAGTTGATGGCTTCATAACTGCTCTTGAAGACAACAATCAAAAATATACAATTCTCAAAACATACATATCTGTAGAGCCAAAGGGTGCAAAAATAGCTGCAAAAAATATATTAAATGATTTTCCTCAAAAAGATTCTATAGATGTAATATTTGCAAATAATGATGGTGGGAGTTTAGAGGTTGTAAAAGCTCTATTTGAAGCCAAAAGAGATGAGATAGTTTTTGCCTCAATAGATGGAGATCCACAATCCATAGAGAATATAAAAAACGATAGATTGACAGTTATAGATACAGCACAATTTTGTGCACCACTAGGAGAAGAGGCTATTTTGCAGATGTATAGACTACTAGAGGGTGAGAGGATTCCTTCAAAAATACTTTTGCCAGTTTTTCCAATCACAAAAGAGACTTTGCCTCTCTATCCAGGCTGGAGAGGTCCAATACCTCAAAAGTTTGAAAAGAGTTGGGAATCTAAAAAATCAAAAGAGTGGGATAATAGCTACAAATATGAGTATAGATAAGTACGCTGATGAAAAATAATATTGAGTTAGATTTCAAAAGGATTGATAATAAACTAGCCATTAGCTTTGGTGGAATCATTCTTTTTTTGATGATTCTTATTTTTGCTATTAGTGCATTAATGTTCTCTCACATATCCAAAACTGAAAAGACAGAATTTGCTTTAGCCCTAGCAAGTGATTTGACAAACTCCATAAAAATAATAAACTACTCTGGCATCTATCAAACAAGACTCTACTTGGAGGACACAAAAAAATCCAATGAAAAGATAGTCTCAATATCCTTTTTTGATACAAGTGGCAAGATAGTAGCTCATACAAATCCAGAAAAAAATGGTCATCTAGAAGATGTTTCAAATATTGAAAATATCACCCTAGATTCTTTCTCCATCAGAAATAGTGAGAAGAATCTAATCACAATAGAGAAGAGATTAAAAACTGGTTATCTAGATAGTGATGAAAATATCCTATCTATGACCATGGATCTATCCTCAAAAGAGGAACTTTTATCCAATATGACTATCTATATGGCACTAACTATTGCCATACTTCTTCTATTCTCCTTTTTTGTTGTAAATAGGTTATCGCATTACTATGGAGTGCCAATTAAAAATATAGCACTAAAACTACAAGAAAAAACCAAAGAGCTTGAAGAGACAAACAAAAACCTAGAAATAAAGATAAAAAAAGAGGTAGATATTATAAAACAAAAAGATGAGATAATCTATGAACAAAATAGAAAAAACGCACTAGGAGAGCTACTTTTGAATATCGCCCACCAGTGGAGACAACCACTAAATATCATAGCTCTAAATACTCACTCTTTGGATGAGATGGTAGCGGAAGATGAGATGGACAAAGATGAGTTCTCGCAAAAATGTAATATTATTCAAGATGAGGTGCAATATCTATCATCAATTATCTCAAAATTTACAAAATATTATAGGCAATCACAAAAAATAGAGGAGTTTACCCTGCATAGTGCTCTAGTAGGAGCCTTGAATTTTGTAGGTCAAAGTCTCCAAGATAGCAATATAGAAGTTATAGAGCATATAAATAGAGATTTGGCAATACGCGGTGAGGCATCTATTTTGATAGAGATATTTGTAGGGATGCTTACAAATGTCAAAGATATCTGCGAAGAGAGAGGGAAAGATGGGGCAAAAGTTGAGATAAGAGCGACAAGAGATGGAGATGATGCTATTATAGAGATTGAGGACAATGCTGGAGGAATTGATAAAAATATACTGCCTTCTATTTTTGATCCATACACCACTTCAAAATTTAAAAGCAAAAATAAAGGACTAGGTCTCTATATGATAAAAAACAGTATAGACTATAGGCTAAATGGGCACATAGAGGCAAAAAATTTAGAAGATGGTGCTCTTTTTATTATAAGAATAGATACCAACCCTCTTTAGATATCTGATTTTTGTCGATTTAGTTGTAGGTGGAATAAAAAGTGCTACCACTTAGGTAGCCAGCCTAGGCTTTGAGAAGAGGTCGAAGAGCTAAAACTAGCCAGTAGGCCTGAAAATGACTTTCTCCTTAGAACCATAACCTTTTGCGGCTTGAACCACCGCAAGAGGACGACAAATATTATGCTTTCACATGTTATGCTTTCTCGCCCCTTTTTCGTGCTTCAAGAGTTATTGGCACTCCTTCAAAATTGTAGTTATCTCTTAGAAAATTGACTAGATATCTTTTGTAACTAAAGTGGAGACCCTCTGGATAGTTTGAGACTAGAGCTATTTTTGGAGGTTTGATAAAATATTGAGTGGCGTAGTAGATTCGAACCTCTTTGCCTCTACATGAAGGGATTTTGTGTCTTAATTGAGCCTCTTGCAATACTCTATTTAGCTCACTTGTGCTAACTCTTTGAGAGTAGTTTGCATAGACTTCAAAAATCTTATCAATTATCTTATCAACATGTCTTTTTGTGAGAGCTGATGCAGTGATTATTGGCACAAATTGAAGATATTTGAACTTATACCTAAAAACCTCCTCTACCTCTTTAAACTCTTTAGCTCTTATATCCCACTTATTAAAAACAACAATGCATCCTAGCTTGTGTTTATCTATAAGCCCTCCAATCTTCTCATCTAAATCCACAAAACCCTCACTTACATCAAGGACAAGTATGGCAATATCTGATCGCTCCAACATCTTCTCTGTTCTATCTAGTGCATACTTCTCTATGCCATCAATTTTCCCTCTTCTCCTAATCCCAGCAGTATCTACAAATCTAACATATCGCTCTTTTGTAAATATAACCTCATCAACAGGGTCAATCGTAGTTCCAGCAATAGAAGAGACAATAGATCTCTCCTCTCCAACTAGTGCATTTAAAAGTGAACTTTTGCCAACATTTACACGACCAATAATAGCTACTCTTATTTCGCTATCCTCCTCATCCTCTTTTGCCTCTTTTAGGTCTCCATCATCATCAAAATCTTCTAAAAAATCTTCTATAGATTCTTCACTACTATCTTCTATGATATTTTCTTCTAAACCAATATGCCCCATAAGCCACTCAAGAACTCTATTTACGCCCCTATTGTGTGAGACTGAAATATCAAAAAGAGTTTTTGCACCAAAGCTCACAAACTCCCAAGCCCTCTCTTTCTCTTTGTCATTATCTATCTTATTGACAACTAGTGCAACATCTTTGCCCATCTTTAAAACTTCATAAAAAAGCTCTCTATCTTTTTGTGAGGGAGGGAGCTTGCCATCTACAAGGTAGAGAATGACATCTGCTTTTTTTGCTACATTTAAAGAGTGTTCTTTGATAACATCAAAAAGCTCATTTCCCTCATCTAAACCTCCAGTATCAACCACTTCAGCATCAACTCCTAAAATATCTATCACTCTTTTTTTACTATCTCTAGTGGTTCCAGCAAGATCTGAAGTTATCGCATCTCTCTCTTTGGCTAGTCTGTTAAAAAACGAACTTTTGCCCACATTTGGTCTGCCTATTATTGCAATTTTTTTCATTAAATATTAAATCCTTATTAGCTGCTGAAAGTTATCTTATTTTAACAAAGAATCTATTAATATGCGGTATAGACTTAAAGGGGTAAAGCTGATGTATAATATAGCAATTATTGGTGGTGGAGTAGCAGGACTTAGTGCAGCATTAACACTTGCTAGCACAAAAGGTGCAAAGGGGTTTGATAGAGATCTTAAGATTTTAGTTATTGATGATGAAAACTCAGATCTTAATAAAGCAACCTTATGGAATGTCCCACTAGCAACCCTTGGAAAGCAAGGCAAAGATGCTCTAAAGAGCATAAAAGAAGATGTAGCTAGCTATGAAAATGTTGATTTTATAAAAGATAGTGCCACAAAAATAGAGAGAGATAGTAACATAAAAATAGAGACTAAAGAGAGTGGGACTTTTATTTCAAATTATCTTATCCTAGCAACTGGAATGCACAAATTTTCAATAGAATCTGATGAGCTAGTAACTCTTCATCATGATAATGTACCAAGAGATGGAAAAGTAAAACTAGCATCAAACCAAAAACAGATGGTCATGGAAAAGATTTTTGTAGCAGGACTTTTAGCTGGCGAACCTACAATGTATGCATGTGCAAGCGGGAGCGGAGTAAGAGCTGCATTAAATGTTTTAGAGGAGATATATGGAAAGTTAGTTGTAGTTCATGATGTAGCAGATTCTAGAAGATAGCTATTTAGATGGAAAGCCTCTCAACTATTGCAATAGTCTCAGTACTTATTAGCATATCACCATATCTTAGTAATATCACAAAAATTCCAGTAGCAGTTGTAGAGATGTCACTTGGTGCATTTGCTGTTCTTTTTGGTCTTTTTGGAGAGAGTGATATGCTTGCAATAGTTGGAAAGGTTGGATTTTTATATCTGATGTTTTTAGCTGGTATGGAGGTTGATCTAAGAAGTCTCGCTAAGATGGAGAAATCACTTATAAGAAGGGCTATAAGGTATTTTTTCATTCTCTACTCTATCTCTTTTGCTATCTACTTTTATTCAGATCTTCCTATCATCTATTTTATAGCACTACCTGTTGTCTCTTTAGGGATGATTATGGCTCTTATTAGGGATTATGGCAAAGAGCATGAATGGGTTAAGTTAGCGTTGATACTAGGTATATTTGGTGAGATAGTATCAATTACTGCACTAGTGATATTAGATGGTGTCTTAAAACACGGTATTAGTTATGAGTTTTGGAATGCAATGTTTACTCTAACTGCGGTTACCATAGGTGTAACTCTCTTCTTCAAGGCTATAAAGATTCTCTTCTGGTGGTTTCCAGAGGTGAAAATGTATATTATGCCCTTTGAGGATTCTAAAAATCAAGACATACGATTCTCTATGACACTATTTTTTATCATGATCTCTATTATGCTTTTTTTAGAGCTAGAGATGGTGCTTGGTGCATTTCTAGCTGGTGTTTTTATAAGCACATTTTTTGAACACAAAAAAGAGTTGCCAAAAAAGCTCTCAACATTTGGATTTGGATTTTTGGTGCCCATATTTTTTATCCACATAGGATCAACTTTGGATTTGGTGGTTATAGCTACAGATATGGATATAGTATTAAAATCATTTATGATTGTTGCCTCTATGGTGATGATGCACCTTATATGTTCAAATCTTGTTTTTGCAAGAAAACTAGGGCCACTTAATTCAAACCTTTTGGGTCTTAGTCTATCTATGCCTTTGACATTTTTAGTTGCTGTAGCTACTATTGGATACAATACACAATCTATAACTAGAGAGGACTATTATGCCTTTATAACTGCAGCAATGCTAGAAGCAATAGTTATAATGATAGGAATCAAAATCATAACTACAGTCTCAAGCAAAATAAAGGCTAGAAGAAAAAAGAGTGTGGAAAATAGCTGTCAAATTTGAGAAATTTCAAAAGTTTACTGCTTAAGCAGTAATTTTAGAAAAGGATTTTAAATAAATTTCGATAAGATTAAGCCAATAAAATGGCTAGGAGAAGTTAATGTTTTTTTCAAAACAGAGTGATTTTACCCAAGAGAGCAAAAAATATCAAGAAGAGATTGATAATCTAAAAAAAGAGCTCTCCTTTTATAAAGAGGTTGCAAGATTCTCCATGAGTGAAGGACTTATTGCTATCAAAAATGGTGAAGTGGTCTTTAAAAACTCTAGAGTAGAAAATGAGATAGGTGATGCAGATGCCCTAAAAAGTGAACTAGCTAGTCATAATGGTACTATCAACTTTAAAGGGTGTGAAGCGACTGTTTTAGAGAAAAGTACGGATGATGGAACTAAACTTTATGCACTCTCAAAGAGTGATATTAGAAGTGCAAGAGGTGAAAATAGCATAACTAATATGCACCATAAAACTATAACCACCTCACTATATGACATCCAAAAGCTTTTTGATAGATTCTTAGTAGAGCTAAAAGATATGACAGCAGAATCAAGAAGCACTGCAGAGGAATCAACAAAAGGCCTAGAGATAATCCAAAAGGCAAATGAGGACTTTGGAACGCTATATGAACACATGAGCAATGCAGTCTCTATAACTCGAACCCTAGCAGAGAGAAGTAGTGAGATAACAAATGTGATTTCTCTTATAGAAGATATAGCAGAACAGACAAATCTACTTGCATTAAATGCAGCCATAGAAGCAGCTCGTGCTGGAGAGCATGGTAGAGGCTTTGCAGTTGTTGCAGATGAGGTTAGAAAATTGGCTGAACGAACACAAAAAGCTACAAAAGAGATAGCAATTGTTGTAAAATCAATGCAACAAGAGACAGATGATATACAGAACTCCACTGAAGAGACTAACTCTATTGTAACAAATACTAGAGATAATATAGAGAATCTTTACTCAACTGTTGAGACCTTCCAAAAGAACTCAAGCAGGGCTATGTTTAAAGTGGAGAGTATAAGCGATATGGTTTTTGTAAATCTAGCCAAAATCGACCATGTGATCTATAAAAACAATCTATACCAACTAATTTTTGGTGAGGAGAATGATTTTAAAGCTACAGAACATACAAAATGCAGACTAGGAAAGTGGTATCACGAAGGTGTTGGGAAAGAGCACTTTGGACATACTCAAGGCTACAAAAAGCTAGACCTTCCGCACTCTATAGTGCACAATGAAGCAAATGTACTTGCAAAAGAGTGTGGTGGTAATGATATAGCATGTTCAAAAGAGCTTATAGAGAGTAAGGTTTTAAAAGTAGAAGAGGCAAGTAAAGATGTCTTCAAATACATGGATCAGATGTTAGAAGAGAGAGTAAATGAGCTTATGAATGAGGCTGCAAATAGACTATTTATAGAAAAAAACCAAAAAGAGTGATGGGGATAGATGAATGTATAATATAGCGATAATTGATGATGAGGTACAGATAATCTCAATGCTTGAGAAGTATTTGGGTAAATCTGGAAAATATAAAATAAATACATATAGTGATCCAGTTGTAGGGTTAAATGCGATTTTGGGTAATAGTGTGGATCTAGTACTACTTGATATCATGATGCCAAAGATGGATGGTATAGAGGTTTTAGATCAGATAAAAGAGAAAAAACCCGAAGTCAAGGTTGTGATGATGACAGCATACTCAACACTTGATAGAGTGCTAAAAAGTCACAAAATTGGTGCTGATAACTACATCATGAAACCTTTTGAATCTTTAACAGCCCTGGAGCAGAAAATCTACTCTGTATTGACAAACTAAAAAGGTGTATCAAAAAGAGCTACTAGCACTCAAAAAGGCTGGTAGATTTAGAGAAAGAGAGATAATAGATTGCTCTCTTTTAGATTTTGCATCAAATGACTACCTAGGACTTAGTCTTAGAAAAAAGTCTATCAAAAATGCATCAAAAAAACTTCAAAAAAATCTCTACTTCTCCCCAAAAGCTTCAATGCTAGTAAATGGCTATAGCGATATTCATAAAGAGTATGAAGAGTATCTCAAAACCAAAAATGGTTTTGAAGATGGGATAGTAGTAGGTAGTGGATTTTTAGCAAATATTGCACTTTTAGAATCCTTGCCACGAAGAGGTGATATTTTAATTCTTGACCAAAAGTATCATGCTAGTGGAGTGCTTGCCTCAAAATTGGCCAAAGGGTGTGTGGAAATATTTTCTCACAACAACCTAGAAGAGCTAGAAGATATTCTAAAAAATAAAAACTACAAAAGAGCCATAGTCGCTATTGAGGGAGTTTACTCCATGGAGGGAGATATAGCACCAAAAGAGATAGATGAACTCTGCAAAAAATATGGTGCTATTTTGATAGTAGATGAGGCTCACAGTAGCGGCGTGATAGGAGAAAATCTTCTTGGCTGGTTTGATTTTCACAATATAAGTATAGATAGCTACCATATAAAGCTAGGAACTCTAAGCAAAGCTTATGGTAGCTATGGAGCTTATATTTTGGGCACAAAAGAGATAGTTAGCTTTCTAGAGAACAGAGCAAAACCTATCATCTACTCCACTGCACCATCTCTTTTTGATCTGCTTTTGGCTTTTGAAAATAGTCTATATATTGACAAAAATCACAAAATCCTTAGAAAAAAAATAGAAGAGAGAGTAGCCATAGCGAGCAATATATTTAATAAGAACTTTTCAACTCCAATTCTTCCTCTAAAACTAAAAAGTACAAAAAGTTTGCTAGAATATAGAGAATCTTTGAGTGATTTAAATATTGCAGTTGGCATCATCAGACCACCAACTGTTAGAAGTGCAATCTTTAGAGTTGTCTTAAACACTAAATACTCAAAAAATACCATAAAAGATAAACTACAAAAGATAAAAGACTTGATATGAAATACATTTTTGCTTTTTTGCTTTTTTGCTTTTTAGGAGTTACTGGATACCTCTTGTATCTCTACAACGAAATTAGATTTGAGGTGGATAAAGTACTCTACTACAATCCTCAAGAGACTACTCAAATTTTTGATACAAAAGGGAGATTAGTAGCAAATCTTTTTGATAAAGAGTTTAGATTTTTTGTTAACTATGAAGAGATTCCACCAAAAGTTGTAGAGACACTAATAGCTGCTGAAGATACAATGTTTTTTGAACATTTTGGTATAAATCTTGATGCAATTTTTAGAGCAATCATCAAAGACATAAAACTGGGAAGACTTGCAGAGGGAGCTAGCACTATAACTCAGCAACTCATAAAAAATGTCTCATTAACCCGTGAAAAGAAGATAGTTAGAAAAATAAAAGAGATACTTCTAGCTATAAAACTAGAGACAATACTTAGCAAAGAGGAGATACTAGAGAGGTATCTAAATGAAATATACATGGGGCATGGCTATTATGGAATCAAAGCAGCCTCTTATGGGTATTTCAAAAAAGAGCTAAAAAATCTAACTCCAAAAGAGATAGCCATGCTAATAGCACTTCCTAGAGCTCCTAGCTTCTATGACCCTACAAAAAATCTAGAATATACTCTAAGTAGAGCAAACAAGATACTCTATAGAATGAAGTCAATTGGCTGGATAGAAGAGAGTGAATATCAAAAAGCCATAAAAGAGACGCCTATAGTTTATGATGAAACACTTACTCAAAACATAGCTCCTTATGTTGTAGATGAGGTGATAAAAGAGCTAAAAGATAAGATAGAAGATCTAAGAAGTGGTGGGTATAAAATATATCTAAACATAGATCTTGATATCCAAAAACTAGCTAGAGAATCTTTGCAATATGGCTTTGAGAGCATAAGATCAAAAGATGAAAATAATGAGAGCACAAAAGAGCTAAATGGTGCTATTGTTGTTACAAAAATAGGAAGTGGTGAGGTTTTAGCTCTTGTTGGTGGGGTTGATTACAAAAAGAGTGCTTTTAATAGAGCAACGCAATCAAAAAGACAACCTGGAAGTAGCTTTAAACCTTTTATCTATCTTTCCGCCCTAAATATGGGTTACTCTCCATACTCAAGAATACCAAATATATCAAGAACTTATGAATACACACTAGAAGATGAGGAGAAGACTTGGCAACCATCAAACTATACTAAAAACTTTGGAGGCCTTATAACACTCAAAGAGGCCATAACAAGCTCTGTAAATCTTGCAACCATCAATCTAGTTGAAAAGATTGGCTTTGAAAATGTATATGATGCTATAAAACTATATGGATTCCAAAATCTTCCTCACAATCTCTCAATCTCACTAGGTAGCTTTGGAATCTCACCTCTAGAGCTTGCAACCCAGTACTCAATAATCTCAAACTATGGAGAGAAAGTAGAATCCAAAATTATAGACAAAATAGTCACTAAAGATGGAAAAACTATAGATTTTATACCAAAAAGAGAGAGAATTGTAGAGGAGAGACAGGTATATTTGATGATAGATATGATGAAAAATGTAGTAGAAAATGGTTCAGGAAAAAATGCAAAAGTAGAAGGTTTGGAGCTTGCTGGCAAAACAGGTACTACAAATGACAATATAGATGCGTGGTTTTGTGGATTCTCTCCTGAATATCAGACCATTATTTGGTTTGGCAATGATGACAACTCCAAAATGAGCAGGAGAGAGACTGGTGGTGGAGCTGCTGCTCCTGTGTTTGGATATATGTACAAAACACTTCTGGAGAGAAACCCTCAAACAAAAAGAGAGTTTTATGTGCCAAAAGGTGTAGAGAAGAGAGTAATTGATGGAAAAGAGATACTTTTTACTGATATATCCCAACCACCAAAAAATAGCATAAAAAGCGAAGGTGAGGAGAAGTTGATTTTTTGAGCGAAGAGGTTTGTCCGCTATGCTTTGGGGATAGCAATCTATTTGCATTAGTAGAGCACAAGAGATACTTTGAGTGTGAGGATTGCAAAGGAGTATTTTTACCAAAATCTTTCCATTTAGATAGTGATTGTGAGCTAAAGAGATATAAAATGCATAACAACGATGTAGATGACATAAGATATCAAAACTTCGTATCAGATCTAATCTCTCTAGTAAAAAATAGCTTTAACCAAACTCACAAAGGGCTTGACTTTGGATGTGGCAATGGTCCTGTTATCACAAAGCTACTTAGAGAAGATAACTACGCTCTATGGCTATATGATCCATATTTCTACCCAGATGTTGAAGCACTAGAAAAAAGGTATGACTACATTATATGTTGTGAGGTTATTGAGCACTTCTCAAATCCAAATATTGAGTTTAAAAGATTAAAAAAGATGCTAAACAAGGGTGGCAAGATTTTTGCAAAGACCTCTTTTTTTGATGAAAATATAAAATTTGAGAAGTGGTACTACAAAGATGATCCAACTCACATATTTTTCTACTCAGAACCTACACTTCAAAAAATCTCTGAAGTTGCAGGATTTAGCTCTTTTAAGAAATTTGAAAAAATAGTAGTTTTTGAGAATATGTAAATCGTTCAACCACCTGTTTTGTAAAATGCTCTAGAGGAGATTTCACTACTTCCCCACTTGTTTTTTTCTGGTTTTATACTCACTACTTTATGCAAAAGATTAGAAATCTCTGCCTCATCCTTGCTCTTCATAGCATTTTTCAAATCTATTGCATCTTCAAAATAGAGGCAAGGTATCAAGAAACCATCAGCACTTAGCCTAACCCTATTGCAGCTACTACAAAAATTATCATTGTGGGGCTCAATAATACCAAACATGTACCCATCTTCAAGCTCATATAGATTAGCTGGGCCAAAAAAATCTTTCTCTAGCTCTTTGAAGTTATATTTTTGTGAAAGCTTCTCTAGCATCTCTTCAGACCTAAGACCTACCACTCCATCTTTTGCATTATCATTTTCCATAAATTCAATGAATCTAATAGTCGCACCTAGCTCTCTTGAATACTCCAAAATATCAAACATCTCATCTTCGTTTATGTTTTTTAAAGGAACCATATTTATCTTGATACCAAGACCAACTCTTTTGGCCTCCTCTATCCCCTCTAAGATATTTGGTAAGACATCTTTTTTTGCGATAAGTTGCTGAGTTGCTCTATTTAAACTATCTAAAGAGACATTGATTCTCTTCAATCCAGCACTTTTTAGTCTTTGAGCATAATTCTTAAGATAATAAGCATTTGTAGTTAGGGCGATATCTATACCATCTTTGTAGCTTTTTATCATATCTATAAATTTATCAATATCATCACGGATTAGGGGCTCTCCTCCAGTGATTCTTATCTTTCTTATTCCATTATCAATAGAGACTTTTACAAACAAAAAGAGATCATCTAGAGGCACTAGACTCTCTTTTTTTATAGAATCTAAAGGAGTGTCAGGCATGCAGTATTGACACCTAAAGTTGCACTGCTCTGTAACTGAAACCCTTAGATAATCAACATTTCTGCCATACGAATCTATAAGCATATATTTTTATCTCTCCTTTTGGTTTTCATAGTGACTTATATTTTAGCCTCTTTTTAATCCAATAAACCTGACTTAGAGCACCAAAATTGTATAATTGCTCACAAAAAGAGAAGTGAGGATATTTTTTTGAGTAAAATCTTTGAGATACCATGTGTGATACTTTGTGGCGGAAAGAGCAGGAGGATGGGTGAAGACAAGTCTTTGCTACCTTTTGGTGGAGAGGATAGTTTAGCTAGCTATCAATACAAAAGGCTAAAACCATTTTTTCAAGATATATATATCTCATGTAAGGATTCTAGTATATACGATTTTGAAGCTGAATTTATCATCGACAAAGAGAAAGATTTCAATCCATTCAATGGGATTTTGAGTAGCTTTGAGCATATAAATTTGCCATATATATTTTTTATACCTGTTGATTCACCATTTTTTACTATAGAGAGCTTTGAAAAGATACTCAAAAGCCTTGGATGTACATATGATGGAGCCATTGCAAAAGAGGAGGATAAAACACATAACCTCATAGGAATCTACTCAATCTCTCTTAAGCCAAAAATAGAAGAGCTCATAAAAGAGCAAAATTACAGAGTAGGGGCACTAATACAGAGGTGTAATTTTGCCTTTGTAGATTTTGAAAATAGTGAAGAGTTTTTGAATCTAAATAGAAAAGATGAGTATCAAAAAGCTTTAGAGATTGGTTTTTCTAAGTTACTGACTTAATTAATAATTTGAATGCGTAATTAATTACTTTTTTATAGTTTACAAGATAGTCATCAGCATCTTTAGTACTTAAACTTTATCTTTTGGTGGACTAAAGTAGTACCCTTGAGAATAATCAATCCCTATCTCTTTAGCTTTTTGAAATATCTCTTCATTTTCTATAAACTCTGCAATGGTTTTGATTCCCATCTCTTTTGCAAAGTTTACGATAGTAGATACCACTACAAAAGACTCTCTTTGAGTAGTGATATTTTTGATAAGCGAACCATCAATTTTGATATAGTCAGCTTGGAGCTTGATGAGATACTCAAAATTACTATAGCCACTCCCAAAATCATCAATTGCAACTTTGCACCCTTTTGATTTGGCTATACTTATAAATTCAGTCATTTGAGCATAATCTTCTATGGATTCAGATTCTACAATCTCTAGCACAAGCCTCTTGGCGATTTCTGGATTGGCATCTAAATGCCCAAATAGAAAGCCTCGCATATGATCACAGGAGATATCATCTACTGTAAGATTGATAGAAAACTCCAATCCTTTCTTCTCTTTAAACATTGCAAAGCTTTTTTCTACCATAATCTTTGTAAGCTTGTGATACTTCTTGGTCTGCTTGGCAACATCCAAAAAGAAAAATGGACTTATCACCTTCCCATCAGGCTCTATTATTCGCACTAATGCTTCATATTTTTCATAAGCTAATGTAGAGTTGTTGACTATTGGTTGAAAAAATGGCACTACCCTATCCTCTTCTATTGAGGCTTTTAGCTTTGTCGCCCAAAGAAGATTGTTTTCATACTTTTTATTAAGAGTGTTTTCTTCACTATAAACTACAAAAGTTTTTTGCTCATTTTTGGAGATTTTCATAGCCATATCAGCACTCAAAAGTGCAATAGAAGAGTCTTCAAAAGAGATGCCACAGCTTAGATTTAGATTGAACTCTTTCTCATCTACTTTTATAGATTTTTGCTCTATTTCATCAAGAAGATTTGAAAATTTACTCTGTATCTCTTCTCTATCATATTTTTTAATTAAAACTGCAAATTCATCTCCTCCGTACCTATAAAGTGAATATCTATCTGCAAATAATTCATCAAGTTTGTATTGTAGAAGCTTACTAAACTCTTGTAATATTTTATCTCCAAACTCATGTCCGTAGAAGTCATTTACTTGAGAGAATCTATCGATATTTATCAGTGCTAGAGATGGATTTATGCTCTTTTTTAGATCAAGATGTAGCCTATCTCTACTTCCAAGTTTGGTCAATAAATCATAATTAGCTCGAAATTCAAGATCTTCTTTACTTTGCATAAGTTCTGTAATATCTCTTCGTATAGAGACATACCCCTCAATTTGTTCATTTAAATCATAAGTGGGACTTATAACTGCATCGGCCCAATAGAATCCACCGCTTTTTGTCTTGTTTTTTATCACTCCTCGCCATGTTTTTCCATCTTTTATAGTCTCCCACATCTCTCTAAAAATCTCTTTATCCATATCTGGATGTCTGACTATGCTATGAGGCTTGCCTATCACTTCATCTTTTTTATATTCACTTGTTTGACAAAAAAGATCATTGGCGTAGATGATAACTCCTTTTAGGTCTGTTTTGGTCACAAGATTTGAAGTCTCAACACCTTTTTTGTAACTTTGCAAAGATGAATAACTCTCCCAAAACTTTTTAAAAATCTTATTACTTGAGTCAAAAATCCTCCCTATCTCATCTCTATTTTTTACCTTAATTGGCTTGTAGCTATTTAAAAGTATCGATTCCAATGAGATTTGTAGTTTTTTGAGAGGGTTTAATACCTCTTTGTTGATAAAAGCAAAAAAGAACCAAAATATAAAACCAGTCATTAAAATAACCACAAAAATGATAGTCACAATAAGCTCTTGGCGTTTTTGTTTTATATAGCTAAAATCAATATCGTGCTTGATATAGACTCCTAGCTCTTTGTTTAAAATAGTTATATCAAAAGCTTTTTGCTCTGGTGCTTGTGTGGTCAAAGATATTGGATAGATTAGATTTCTCTCCAAAGAGCTTAGCTCCTCTTTGCCAAAGTAGTAGATAATCTTAATATGTCCTATCAAATCCTCGCCAAACATCACTGTGCGATTTTCACAAATTTTATAGTAGCTATCTTCATATCTAATCATCACTTTTCCGATGCACTCTTTTTGCAAATTATAACTCTCATCTATCATCAAAAGCTCTTTGTTGCTCCTTAGGTAGGCAACCCCATCATCATAAGTGACATATCCACCTTGACCTAGAGTAGGATGAAATAACTTTTTGGCTATCAAAGCATTTGATTTGTCATAAAAAAGTATCTCAAAAAACTCATTTTTGCCAAAATATCGCTCAGAATAATCCAATAAATCTCTCTTTTCAATATCAAATATCAAGGCGTTATAGTTGTTTTTATCCTCATAGTTTGATATAAGATTTAAAGTAGAGATCACTTTTTCACTCAAAACTATACTTTGTGAGATATTTTGAAGTTTCTCTTTTGCATCGCTTAAATGATTATCTATCTTTTGTATATCAATACGAAGCTCTTTTTTGAGATTATTTTGTAAAACTTCATCACTATTTTTCAGTGTGATATAGACTATTACTACTGATATGACCACAGTCATAAAAGTTACGGTTATAAAGCTTTTTATTTTTAGATTCATATCATTATTTAAAAAATAGGGTCTATTTTTGAGGCATTAGTTTTATCTACTATTTGTGTATCTATAGTGATATTTTTAGGGACTATTTTCCCATTTATAAGATCGACTATCGCTTGCACTCCCTCTTTTGCACATGTTGGATATGTAAAACTTGCTAGCTGTTTTCCATCAATTATCGCCTCTTTTGCAGGTTTGATGTAGTCAATCCCAATAGTTGGGATATCCCTTTTATCATTGTGTTTTTCCATCACCTCTCTAGCTCCAATTAGCATACTATCGCTATGAGAGTAGATAGCATCAAACTCTATTTTGTCTTTATATATCTCCTCAAGTGCTTTTATCGCATCGCTTCTTAGATAATTCCCTCTTTTTTTGATGATTTTTATATCTTTATGCTCTTTTGCTACATCCAAAAAACCCTCTTCTCTAAGCATCGAAGTTGTAGCTCTCTCCACTCCTTGAAGCATTAAAACAGTACCTTTATAGTTCATCTTTTTTAGAAGATAGTGAGCTGCATCTTCTCCTATTTTGTAGTTATCTGGAGCGATAAAAGTAGTATAATCATCACTATCAATCCCTCTGCTTATTAGTATTACCTTGATTCCTTTGTCTATTGCTTTTTTTAAAACCATAGATGTGATTGTAGGCTCAATAGGACTTGATATGATATAGTCATAGCCATCTTTTATAAACTGCTCAATGTAGAGTATCTGACTTGCAGCAGAACCTTTGGCATCTTTTATTGTGATATCCAAATAATCATATTTACTAGCCTCTTTGAGTGCTTCATCTACTTGTGCTTTTCGCCAATCATTTGCCAAAGTATCTTGTGCGAACCCAATCTTGTACTCTTTTGCCAAGCCAAATGTCACAAGAAGTAACAATATACCAACAATTTTTACCATTTTCATACTATATCCTTATTTGTACTCACTCTATTTCTTCCGCTCTCTTTTGACTTATAGAGCATATCATCAGCTAGTTTATAGACTATATCCATATCTCCTATTTTACTTGCATGCTCACACACAAGGCCCATAGATGCGGTGATATATTTACTTGCACTACTATATTCGTGAACTATTTCCATCTGCTCAATATTTTTTAGAACTTGATTTGCAAACTCTAAAGCTCTCTCTTTTGTATCAGCTTTATAAACAATCCCAAACTCCTCTCCACCAAGGCGAAATGGTATATCATCCACTCTTTGAGTAGTATCTTTCAAGCACTTTGCAAACTTGATGAGCACATCATCACCCATCTGATGACCGTAATTATCGTTATACTGTTTGAAGTGGTCAATATCCATCAACAAAAAGCAGACTATCTCGTCGTTTCGTTTGGCACTTTCTATTATTTTTGGAAAAATATCATTAAAGTGCCTTCGATTGAAAATATCAGTCAATCCATCGGTTATACTTATCCGCTCAATCTCTTTTTTGTCAGTGATATCAATCCTTATAGCATAGTATCCTTTGATATTGTTATCATTATCAAAAAGTGGTTTTATGATAGCATCAACCCAGTAGTAGTTTCCATCTTTGGTGCGATTTTTCACTTCGCCTCGCCACATCTTTCCTGAGGTTATAGTCGTCCACATATTTTCATAAAGAACATCACT